>SVGU01000035.1 GCA_015056155.1 Clostridiales bacterium | reverse complement strand
GGGGCCGACGAACACCACAAATTCGCCCTTTTCAATTTCCAGATTGAAGTTATGCACCGCATGGAATCCGTTGGGGTAGATCTTGTTGATGTTCTTCAGCGTCAAGTACGCCATACCATTGCCTCCTTAGAGCGCCCGGGCCGGACGCCTGCATTTTTCCGCAAACACATGGACATTTCGGACATTGTCTGTTATAATGGTCGTATCCCACGAAAAGGAGTCCGGCCATGAACGATATCATCTTTGTCGGGCGGCACACGACGGTCTATACCGTGTCCCGCCATGCTCATGACAGCTGGGAATATGTTTACTGTACTGCGGGCGGCGGCGCCTTTCTCTTCGGCGACCGGTCGCTGCCCTACAAGAAGGGCGACGTGGTGGTCATTCCGCCTCACGTGCCGCATTCCAACGACTCGCAGCAGGGCTTCAACAACATCCACATCAACATGGTCTCGCCCATCCTGACGCTCAAGGAGCCGGCTGTCATCGTCGATGACAGCAACCAGTTCCTCCTCAATGCCTTTCAGGCGGCGTTCTACCATTACTATTCCGACCGCCGGGAGCGCACGGCGCTGCTCTCCGCCTACGGCAACCTGATCAGCTATTACCTGATCGCTTACCAGACGGGCAGCTCCCGTTCCAGCGTGGTGGACGAGATCGAGCATCACATCATCAATCATTATTCCAACTGCGATTATAAGCTCGATGACTACCTCGAGTCCCTGCCCTTCAGCTGCGACTACCTGCGCAAGCTGTTCCAGAAGGAACTGGGCGTCACGCCCCATCAGTACCTGAACAACAAGCGCCTGCAGATCGCCGCAGAGGCCCTGGTCAACGCGGCCGGCAGCGGCAACACCGTCGCCGACATCGCCCTGATGTGCGGCTTCCGCGATCCGCTGTACTTTTCCCGCATGTTCAAGAAGAAGTACGGCGTTTCCCCCAGCCAGTACAGCAAGGAGCGCCCCGCCTCCGCAGAGGATGCCATCTCCTCAGACTCCGACAGCATCAAGCTGCTGCCCGAGGAGGACTGACCGCTCACTTCCCGCTGCGGACCTGCTTCTTCGCGTCGCTGACGATGGACTTCAGCACCCGCTTGATCAGCAGGAGCAGGGAATCCCACGCCATGGTGAACACGCCGAAGAGCACCGGCTCCACCGGCAGCGACACCTTCGTGGGATCGCCCGCGAGCACCGACAGGGGCGTGTTGATCGCCTCATACGTCATCACCACGCAGGTGATCAGCACAAGGCCGTAGAGCGCGTTGAGCGGCAGGGAAATGTAGCCCTTCTGCGCGAAGAAGATCCACCGGTCGTTGGCGCCGGGCGTCTTCTCCATGAAGCGCAGGAGATTGTTGAGCAGCAGATCCCACACGAAGCCCAGCGCGATACCTGTCACCAGGATCTGGTCGCTGATGTGCATGCTGGTTCCCATGATGAGGAAGAAGCACACCGCCCCGGCGAACCACGCCTTGATCAGCGCGATCTTGAGCCAGTCGGCCAGATGGAATTTGGAGACCTTCGTGTACTTGCGCAGCTCCTCCTCGCTCACGGGCGGGGAGTTGCTTTCGTCTGCGCTGATCAGGTCTTCCACAGCCTTCGTGTTCAGCTTGTAATACTCGGCGGCAGCCCGCTTTTCCTCGCGGGCCGGCGCCGCATTTTTCTTTGCCATGAAAACCTTTCGTCATCCATCAGGGACGGAGGCCACCCGGCGGCCCCCTTCACCCGATCAGTCGTCCGAGCCGTTCAGCTCGATCTCGCCCATGTCCTCGTTCGCCTCGACCTCGATGGAGGTGCGGATCTTGCGCAGCAGGGGCGTGTAAACCGGCAGCAGCGCCACCAGCGCCAGCGCCACAAACAGGATGATCCTGTGGACAGCCAGGACGTTGGAAGCAGAGGTGATGTAAGCGTTCTTGTCCAGCAGGCTCTTGACGGTCTCGTCGCCCTCGCTCCGGGCCTCGTTGAGCAGCACCTCGGACAGCTCGACGGGCGGCAGCTCAGCGGCGGTCTGGGCGGGAGCCTCCTCAGCGGGAGCCTCCTCCACAGGCGCGGCGGGCGCTTCCTCGACGCCGGCGGCAGCCTTCACGGCGGCCAGCGCAGCCTCCGCGTCAGCCTTGGCGGCGGCGGCGTTGCCGGCAGCCTTGCTCACGTTCTTGAGGACGTTCTTGCTCTTCTTGGCCACGGATGCGGCGTCCTTGCCGGCAGCCTTGATGGCCTTGAGGTCCTCGCCCTCCTCAGCCGCAGCGGCAGCCTTTTCGACCTCCGCAGCGTTGTTGGCGATCGTGGTGGCGGCGGTCTCCGCGCTCGCGGCAGCTTCCTGCGCCGCAGCGGCAGCGGTCTTCGCGTCCTCGGCGGCCTTCAGCGCATCCGCGGCGTCACCGGCGGCGGCCAGCTCGTCCGCGAGCTTCTGCGCTTCCTCAGCACAGGCCGCAGCGGCTTCCGCATCGGCCTTCGCGGCCGCCAGGTAAGCGGCGCTCTCCTCCGCGAGGGCGGCGGCAGAGGTCTGGCTCTCGCGGGCCTCCTCCACGGCCTTGACCGCGTCGCTCACATGCTTGTTGTACGTATCGTCCCAGCGCGACTGGATCGCCTGGTCGATGCAGTTATCATAGTAGAAATTGCAGAAGATGGTCGCGCCCAGCATGGCGAACATCAGCACCAGCATGGGGATGTTTACCTTCTTGCGGTGGGGGAACGCATTGAGGAAGCACACGATGACCAGCACGGAGAACAGCATGATCACAAATGCGCTCAGGCCCATGCCGTTCATCTGGAAGGCCGCGGTGGTATTGGAGATCTGCGTGAGGTTGAAGGAGAAGTACACGAACGCAGCCGCGAGGCCGAGGAGCGCGATCGTCTGCGGCTTGCGCTTCAGCGCGACGAGCCGCTTGCGGATGAATTCCTTCACGCCGCCGTTATTCTTCGCCATGCCTTACACTCCCTTCCTGATGGCATTGGTCGTTTCCAGATCGAAGAAGTGCTTCTTGTGGAAGTCGACCTTCATCACATCGCCCGCACGGTAGCTCGTCCAGCCGCGCAGCTTCGCAGACACGCGCAGCCCGTCGCCCATGTGGCCGTGCACGAGGGTATTCATGCCCAGATTCTCGTTGGAGAACACCTTGACCGCGATCGAGTCGCCCTCGGCGATATCCTCGGGGCGCACGCCCAGACGGATCTGCTTGCGGTTGTAATCGCTCAGGGTGTACTTCTCCTCGTCGCTCAGCGCGACCTCGAAGCCCTTACCCTTGAGCTTGCCGTCCTCGAAGGTGACGTCGAAGAAGTTCATCGGCGGCAGACCGATGAAGCCCGCGACAAACAGGTTCGCCGGGGTATCGTAGAGCTCCAGGGGCGTGCCGATCTGCTGCACATGTCCCATGGACATGCACACGATGCGGTCCGCCAGCGTCAGCGCCTCGGTCTGGTCGTGGGTGACGTAGAGCATGGTGGCCTGCAGGCGCTTGTGCAGCAGCAGGATCTCACGGCGGGTCGCGCCGCGCAGCTTGGCGTCCAGGTTGGACAGGGGCTCGTCGAACAGGAAGACCTTGGGCGTACGGACGATCGCACGGCCCATGGCGACGCGCTGGCGCTGACCGCCGGACAGCTGCGCGGGCTTCTTGTTCAGCTGGCTCTCCAGGCCCAGGATCTCCGCCGCGGCCAGAACGCGCTTGTGGATCACATTGGGCTTCTCCTTGCGCAGCGTCATGGAGAAGGCCATGTTCTCATACACGGTCATGTGGCCGTACAGGGCGTAGTTCTGGAACACCATGGCCATATCGCGGTCCTTGGCGGGGGTGCGGGTGATATCCCGGCCGTCCAGCAGGAGGCTGCCGGCAGAGATATCCTCCAGACCGGCGACCATGCGCAGGGTCGTGGACTTGCCGCAGCCGGAAGGGCCGACCAGCACGATCAGCTCGCCGTCCTTCACGTCCATGTTGAAGTCAAACACGGCCTGCACGTTATTATCATAGATCTTGTCAATATGCTGCAGACTCAGCTCAGCCATCGTGAAGCCTCCTTATGCCGCGCTGCCCTTGAGCGAAGCGACGTGCTTGTCCAGACGGTTTTTCTTGTCGATATTGATGATGCCGCTGACAAAGCAGCACACTGCCGAGAGCACCAGGCAGGCAATGGAGAACGCAAACTGCCGGTCGTCCATGACCATGTAGGTCGTGTTGCCCAGCTTGCCGATCGCCTCGTGGGCCTGCATCGGCAGGATGAAGATCCGCACGATCTGACCGACGCCCAGGGCAAACAGCAGCCACGAAAAGCCCTTCTTGTAGTTCTTCACGCCCTCGGAGGAAAGGAACGCCATGAGCATGAAGATCAGGTTGTAGATGACGGAAATGCCCATCATAAAGGTGTAGTAATATTCATCATTGGTGCGGTACAGGCCGACGAAATACAGCACGTCAAAGACGATCGCCAGCAGCGCGAGGTTTGCGGAAGCCTTGTTCTTGACGTAGCGCATCCGGTCAAGGCTCACGATACGATCTTCGCTCATGCAAGCACCGCCTTTCCTTCTTCGATCAGCTGCTTCTCTTCATTCATCAGCCTGACCTTCCAGATTACATTCAGAATCAGCAGCACCGATACCAGCAGCATCAGTGCACAGACAACGTAGTGCGCATCAAACCAGAAGGTGCTCTGGGAATATGCGCTCTTGAGCTTCTCGGTGTAGATCCAGCCGATCGCCTCATGGTCCATCGCCAGATACTTGCCGCGGAAGCCCTGGACCATCACATGGGTCCACGCGGACGCCGCGACGCTCGCCGCGACGTTCACGCCCACGGCGAAATAGTTACCGATGTAGTACTTCCTGCGGGATGCTGTGTTGGTGATGAACAGCAGCAGGGAAACCAGGATCATCCCGATGGCGACCATCAGCAGATCCTTGTTGAAGGCATCCAGCTCCTCATAGATGCCGATGCCGATGAAGTCCGTGCCCTTTTCGACCTCGGGGCGGAGCTCCTTGCGCGCCTGCTCGATGCGCGAATCGTTCAGGGGGTACTTCAGATCGCCGTAAACATCCGTCATCAGGCCGAGCGAATACACGAACAGCACAACGCTCGCGATCACGGACAGAAGACAGATGACCTTCTGCACAGTCATTTGCTTTTTATACATGGTGACTATCCCCCGTTTCATCATTGAACTCCCCCGCCTGCCCCCCGGAGAGGGCAGGCGGGTTCGCATTACCTGTGAATATGGATTGGTTTACCGTTATTGATTACTTGGCCAGAGCAGCGAAGTACTCCTGCAGACGCTCCCAGGCGTAGGTCTTCTGCTCGAGGTACTCGTAGCCGCGCCAGGCGTTGATGATGGTCTCGGCAGCCTCTTCGGGAGAACCGAAGCCGGCTTCCACGCCGAAGCCCTTCACGATCAGGTCGATGAACAGGTTCTCGCCGCCCTTGGCAGAGGAGAACTTGCCGCTGGAGGACAGCTCAGACAGGCCGTTCAGGATGTCGTTCTCGGTGTCGGTGTTGGGCAGCACGGTGGGCACGGAGGTGTACCAGCCGTTCTCGGTGATGGCCAGCTCGGGGTGCTTGATGGTGCCCAGGCCGATAGCGGTGGAGATGTAGCCGGCACCTTCCTTGCCGACCGCGTGCGTGCACTGGTACTCGAACGCCTGGCTCTTGGCGAAGGACAGGGTGGAGCCCAGGTACTGACGGGCGTAGTTGGTGTAGTTGCCGGAAGCCTTCTCCCACAGCTCAGCGAAGGTCTCGTCCGCGATCACGGGCATTTCCTTGCCGTTGAACATGAAGGTCTCGTAGGAGCCGTCGTCAGCCATCTTGATGAAGGCGTCGGGGCCGTAGGACATCAGGATCTGGCCTTCCTCGGAGAAGGCGAAGTCGATCAGCTTCAGGGCAGCGTTCAGCTTGTTCTCGTCAGCGGCAGCGCCGGCAACGGTGATGGCCCAGCCATCGGTCTTCACGGAACGCCAGGACTCGGTGAAGCGCATGTAGACGCCGTTCTCGTCGGTGCCGTCGAACCAGCGGGCAACGGGAACCATCACGGCCATGTACTTCTCGCCCTGGTCAGCCTGCAGCTTGGTCTCGTTCAGGACGGTCTGGGTCTGGTTGTAGTCGTAGTGCATGAAGCCCAGGTCATTCTCCAGGTAGGTGGAGGAGGATTCCTTGGACATGTCGACGAACGCCTGGGAGATCAGGCCTTCCTGCACCAGGGTGTTCATGCGGGCCAGAGCTTCGTAGGTGGCGACTTCCTGACGGGCGTCCTTCAGGCTGCCGTCGGTGTCGACGTACAGGTAGTCCTGACGGGACTCCATGCCGCGGACGCCGAACAGGGTGCCGGCAAAGCGGAACATGTCAACGCGGCGCTGGTTGTTGTCGTCCTCACGGGAGAACAGGCCTTCCACGTTGTCGGTGCCGTTCAGGGTCTGGGGGTTGGCGACCACGCAGCGCAGCAGCGCGACCAGCTCGTCAGCGTCCCAGGCAGCGTTCTGGCCGATGAACAGGTTGGAACGCTGGGTGCCGTAGTAGCCGTTGTAAGCGGTGTCGATGTAGGCGCGCAGCATGTTGACGGCCTCAACGCCGGACATAGCGCCCTTCTCGTTCATCTTCGCCACGATGTTGCCCGCGGCGTCGTAGTTCTTGGTCACCTGCTCGACCGCAGTGCCCTCAGCGTTGACGACGTCAACAGTGACGGAGCCGGCGGTGGGCATGTAGGGCTGGTACACGGGAGCGGCGGTCATGTTGGAAGCCTCGGCAGCGAACTCGCCTTCGCCGTCCAGCAGCTTGACAACCCAGTCAACGCGCATCAGGGGCATACGCTCGATGTCGTTCACGCCGTCGAAGTAGGGGGAGAAGTAGATCGCGCCGGTCTCGGTGTTGCCGGTGATGGACAGGCGGACGATGGGGCTGGCCTCAAGGTAAGCCTTGAAGTTGGGCATCACGTCCAGGTACTCAGCCAGGTTGACCAGCTGACCGGTCTCGCCGTAGGCGGACAGGGTGGAAGCGTTGCCGCTGATCATGTCCACTTCGCCCAGACGATCCTGCCAGTACTGGAATTCCTTCGTGGCGGAATTGCCCTGGTACTTGTCTTCGAACTCGATGCCGAGCAGGTTCTCGACCTCGACCCAGGTGGGCTTCAGGTCGCCGGTGTAGTAGGTCTCGCCGTCGGCGAGGGTGATGCCGGAGCCGGCAACGTCAGCGCTGAAGAACAGGCCGGTCTTGGCGTTGTTGTAGCCAGTGGCCATGCGCAGCACGGTGCCTTCCTCATAGGACAGTTCTTCCGCAGACGCGAAAGCGCCCATGGACAGGACCATCATGAGAGCCAGAGCCAGGGAAAGGATCTTCTTCATTTGGGGGTCCTCCTTTTCTTTATCGATCATCGCCGGGGGCTTCGCCCCATTTCCGGCGCTGATTACAGGGTCTTCGACCCATTTTCAGGGTCGGGCACAGAGTCCTTCGGGATTACTCCTTCACGCCGCCGACGTTGACGCCCTTGGCGAAGTACTTCTGGATGAAGGGGTAGATGATCAGGATCGGCACGATGGAGCAGACGATCAGCGCGTAGATGAGGGAGTCAGGCGCATAGACCTTGTCCCAGCCGCTGAGGAAGTCGGTGTCCGAGTAATCCTCCAGCATCTGGCGGATGAACACCTGCAGGGGCTGCTCGTTCTTGTTGGAGATCATCTGCTTGGCCCAGAAGTAGCCGTTCCAGCGGGAGATGGCGAAGAACAGGGTGACGGTGGCAATGGTGGACTTGGACATGGGGATGTACACCTTGCTGAGCACCTGGAACTCGGTCGCGCCGTCAACGATGGCGGCTTCCTCGATCTCGCTCGGCACGCCCTCGAAGGCGTTGCGCAGCAGGATGATGTTCATCGCCGCCATACCCATGGCGATGACGACCAGCCACTTGTCGTCCATGATGCCCACGCTGTTGAAGACCGCCTTGGTCTGCAGGTAGTTCAGGTACTGGGGAACCAGACCGGCGGAGAACCACATGGTGAACACCAGGAAGAAGTTGAACGTCTTGCGGAACAGCAGGCGCTTCTTGCTCAGCGCGTAGGCGCCCAGGATCGAGTACACCACCGCCCAGATCGTACCGTAGATGGTCAGGAACAGCGTGTTGGTGTAGGCGTTCCAGAAGTTGTTGTTGTTGAACATCCACGCGAAGGCCTCGAACTGGATGTCCTTGGGCAGCAGCACGACCTCGCCGTAGTTGACCGCGTGCTCACCGCTGATGGAGGCGGCCACGGCATACAGGAAGGGGTACAGACAGCAGATCGCGAACACCGTCAGCAGCGTGCAGCTGATGACCCGGAAGATCAGTTCGGAGATCTCAAGCTTTCTTTTCATGGATTGAAACCTCCTTCATCAATACAGGGAGACGTTGGACGCCTTGTTGGCGATCTTGTTGGCGCCGATGACCAGCAGCATGCCGATGACGTTGTTCATCATTTCAGCCGCGGAGGCCAGGCCCTTCTGGGTGCCCTCCAGGCCGCTGCGCTGGGCGAAGGTGGAGACCACGTCGGCCGTCACGTGGGTGTTGACGTTATAGAGCAGCAGCACCTTTTCGTAGCCGATGTTCAGGAGCGAGCCGATTCGGGTGATCAGCATGATGACGATGGTCGAGGTGATGCTGGGCAGCACGACGTACCGCATCTGTGCCATCTTGCCCGCGCCGTCGATCTGCGCGGCCTCGTAGCTGGTGGGGGAGATGGCGATGATCGCCGCGAAGAAGACGATCGAGTCATAACCCGCGCCCTCCCAGATACCGCTGATCTGGTAGATGCTGCGGAAGAAGTCGGGATTGTTGAGCAGACCGTTCTGCGCGACCTCCGCGCTGACCAGGCCGATATCGGACAGGAAGCGGGAGAGGATGCCCATGCCGGTGGTGATGGAGCCCTGCTTGACCAGCATCGTCACCAGGGAGGTCATAACGACCGTGGACATGAACTTGGGCAGATAGGTCATCACCTGCAGCGCGCTGCGGGCGACGTTGGAGCGCACCTCATTGAAGAACAGGGCCAGGATGATGGGCATCGGGAAGCCGAAGCACAGGCCGTAGAAGCTCAGCAGGAAGGTGTTGCGCAGCGCGCGCCAGAACAGCGTCGCATTCGGGCCGGCGATCAGATCCTTAAAGTAGTACAGACCCGCAAAGGACTGCTCCGCCACCGGCACTGCGTCGCGGTACACCTTGAACGCGCCCAGCA
Organism: Clostridiales bacterium; assembly: GCA_015056155.1. Taxonomy (GTDB): domain Bacteria; phylum Bacillota; class Clostridia; order Christensenellales; family Aristaeellaceae; genus UBA11524. The sequence goes on along the minus strand of SVGU01000035.1, from coordinate 19,303 downwards.
GCTCATACATCGGGAAATACCGCCAGAACAGGAACACCAGCAGCATCGGAACCAGCATCACATACAGCCGCCAGTCCTTCAGGATGGTGCGGCCGACGTGGAGCCAGTAGTGCTTCTCCACATCATCGCGGACGACCTGCTCAGGATCTTCATGATAGGTGCCGCTGGCCGGATCAAGGATCAGATAATCCGCTGCGTTCGCCTTACCCTTCATCGGAATTCTCCCTTTCTTCTTCCCTCTCCTTGCTGATGCGGAGAAGGTAGTTAATCTGATCTTCGAACACGCCGTCCAGCCGCCGGACGATCGCGATGACCACCGCCGTGAACAGCAGCGTCAGCACATCCGCGCGGAAGAACTCGAACATCGCCTCCGCCGGACCGCCCAGCGCCACCGACGCCAGCGCGCGTCCCAGCTGCATCAGCAGCGCCGTCGCCAGGCCGAAGACCACCGTGCGGAACGCGTCCTGCCGGATGTTCTCCTTCCCCTGGAGCTTCAGCAGCGCCAGCGCCCCCAGTCCCAGCAGGTTGCCCCCGCAGTAGACCGCATACTGCTGCGCCGCCGCGCCCGTTCCGATGCACAGCGCCAGTCCGCCCAGCGCCGCATGGATCGCCGCCCACGGGCCCCAGCGCATCATCACGATCGCCGTGACCACCGGCGTCACCGACAGCACGTACAATTCGCCCGGAAACAGGCGCGCGCCCATGATGATGGCCATTTCGCCGAAGAATACCATCAATGAAAATATCAGCAGATCGATCGCTCGATACTCGCCGACCGTCCGTTGTCGTTCCACACCTGCACCTCCGGTCAGCAATAACTGATTTGTCCATGTGACTGCTTACATTATAATTCATTTGGCGCAGGGCGTACATAGAAAAAATCATCCAACATATGTACAAAACAGACATTTTTGCACCATTTTTGTACTTGTTTTGTTCATTTTTGAGATCTTTTTTGTAAGCGTTGCCATTCGTCACACAATTATCATTCCTCCAGCTTGTTCATGTCACCACTTTCTTATCCTCCGGTTTTGACCCCTTCCGGCGATGACTGAGGCATTTTTCCCCGCCGGGAGCACCCCTTTATGATGTAACGATCCCCTCATGAACGCCTCTGAAGCGCCCTTCCGCCGTATCTATTTCCGCTTCTGCAGCTCTCCGGCGCCCCCTCTCCGGCATCCGGTTTGTAAACGCTAACACGAACAATATCCGTGAAAAAATTCACAATATATATTTCATTTATGGATAATATGTGTTATACTATATATATCTGCCTGTGCAGAAATAAATCTGGGAGGAATCCTGACTATGAAGCGTATTGTTGCGCTGCTGACCGTCCTGTGCATGCTGCTGAGCATCGTGCCTGCGATGGCTGAAACCGTCACCGGCACCGGCTCTGCCAAGGGCTTTGGCGGCGACGTGACCGTGACCATTACCGTGACCGACGGCGTCATCACCGATGTGAAGGCCGAGGGCGCGGACGAGACCCCCGGCGTGGGCACCCCCGCGCTGGAGCAGCTGCCCGCCGCGATGAAGGCCGGCAACACCGTGAACGTTGATATCGTTTCCGGCGCTACCTTCACCTCCAACGCCGTTCTGGAAGCCGCCAAGGCCGCTCTGGCCAACGCCGGCCTGAACGCGGACGACTACATGACCAAGGCCGAGGCCGCTGCCGCGGTTGACACCACCTATGACGTGGACGTGGTCATCGTGGGCGCCGGCGGCGCTGGCATGACCGCTGCCCTGACCGCCGCTGAGTACGGCGCGAAGGTCATCATCGTCGAGTCCCAGGCTGCTGTGGGCGGCAACTCCGTGCGCGCCACCGGCGGCATGAACGCCGGCGACACCCCCACCCAGGACACCAACACCTTCGGCGAGACCGCGGGCGTTGAGGCCGTGCTGAAGAATGCCGCTGCCTACGCCGACAACGAGGCCATCGCCGAGCTGGCGGCCGAGGTCACCGTGCAGTGGCAGGCCTACCAGCAGAACCCCACCGGCTACTTCGACACCGAGGAGCTGATGGAGCTGGACACCATGATCGGCGGCAAGGGCATCAACGATCCCGAGCTGGTCGAGACGCTGGCGGAGGATTCCTCCGAGGGCATCGAGTGGCTGAAGAAGTACGGCATTGACCTGTGCAACGTCGGCGCGTTCGGCGGCGCTTCCGTCAAGCGTATCCACCGCCCCGTCAACGCCGAGGGCAAGACCGTATCCGTCGGCGCTTACATGATCCCCCTGATGAAGGACGCCTGCGACGCGAACGAGAACATCACCATCCTGCTGGAGACCACTGCCAATGAGATCATCATGGCGGACGGCAAGGCTGCGGGCATCATCGCCACCGGCAAGGGCGGCGAGACCGTGACCGTCAACGCCAAGGCTGTCATTCTCGCCGCCGGCGGCTTCGGCGCGAACCTCGAGATGGTCGCCTCCTACAAGGCCGAGCTGGAAGGCTTCATGACCACCAACGCCCCCGGCATCCAGGGCCAGGGCATCCTGATGGCCCAGAAGGTCGGCGCTGCCACCGTTGACATGGAGCAGATCCAGATCCACCCCACCGTGCAGTTTGACACCGCCGCCCTGATCACCGAGGGTCTGCGCGGCGACGGCGCCATCCTCGTCAACGCCGAGGGCAAGCGCTTCATCGACGAAGTTGGCACCCGCGACGTGGTCTCCGCTGCGGAGATCAACCAGACCGGCTCCTACTCCTGGCTGATCGTGGACCAGGCGATGCTGGACAAGTCCTCCGTCATCGCGGGCTACGTGAAGAAGGGCTTCGTCTTCTCCGGCGCGACCTACGAAGAGCTGGCTGCCGCCATCGGCGTGCCCGCTGAGGACTTCGCCGCGACCATGAACGCCTGGAACGGCTACGTGGCCGCCAAGAACGACCCCGAGTTCGGCCGCGTGTCCTTCGCCAACCCCCTGGACACCGCTCCCTACTACGCCATCAAGGTCACCGCGGGCGTCCATCACACCATGGGCGGCGTGAAGATCAACGATGACACCGAGGTCCTGACCGCCGAGGGCGTCGCGATCCCCGGCCTGTACGCGGCTGGCGAGATCACCGGCGGCGTGCACGGCGCGAACCGTCTGGGCGGCAACGCCGTGTCTGACTTCGTGGTCTTCGGCCGCATCGCCGGCGAAGAGGCCGCGGAAGAGGCGCTGGGCCTGGACGACTGATCCCCTTCGTTTCCGAACTGAACACCTTCGGGCAGCCTTCCTCCGGGAGGGCTGCCTTTTGTGATGGGCAGGTTCCATGATGCTTCTTCCGCTTTTCCCGCAAAATCTTTTCAGCAGGGTAGAAAAACCATCCCGTCATGCGTCTAATCAGGTGAAAGGAGGTGAGCAGCAGTGGAGTTAGTGAAGGGCCCGACCAACTCCAACGAAGAGAAGCTGGCGCTGCTGGTAGCGCAATACGAACCGATGCTGCTGCGCACATGCTATATGTACCTCCGCGACCGGGGTCTGGCCGAGGACGCCACGCAGGAGACCTTCCTGAAGGCATACCGGGCGCTCGATTCCTTCCGTGGAGAAAGCAGCGAAAAAACCTGGCTGATGCGGATCGCCATGAATACCTGCAGGGACATGAAACGGAATGTCTGGTTCCGCTTCGTGGACCGGCAGGTGGAGATCGATCAGCTGCCCCTGCCGGCGCCCTCGCCGGAATTTGAAGAGGCAGACGCCCTGACACAGGCCATCCTGCAGTTGCCGTCCAGGCACAGGGAGGTCATTCTGCTCTACTACTATCAGGACATGAACCTGCGGGAGATCGCCGGCGTGCTGGATATCCCGGTCTCCACGGCAGGAAAGCGAGTCAGGGCTGCCTGCAGCAAGCTGAAGAAGATGCTCGGGAAGGAGGAGCTCTATGAATCATGAGAAAATGCGTGAACAGATCCACGCAGGCATCGACCGCCGCTGCGCGTCTCTCGCCTCCGACCCCTACCGGGTGCAGCGCGTTTTGCACGCTGCCCGCCACAGAGAAGGAGGAACCGCTGTGAAGAAACGTATCCCGCGAATTGCCGTTGTGCTGATGATCCTGCTGACCCTCGGGCTGACCACCGCCGTGGCAGCCGGCGTCGTCTGGCGCCGCGGACTGGACGACCTGCTCCAGGTCACCGATTCGACCAGAGAACACTACCAGTCGACCGACCTGTTCAGCGCCCCCGGCATGAGCGTCACCAGGGGCGATGTGACCGTCACGCTGGAGGAGAGCATCGTGGACACCCACGCCGCCTACTTTGCCTTCCGCGTCAGGGGCTGGCAGCCCGCCGCCGGACAGCAGCCGGACTTCGCCTCCGCCGACGTCGCCTGCGCAGGCAACAACTACCTGAACGTCAGCGCCGGCTTCTTTGACGGGCTGGTGACGAATGACGCCGGGCAGGCCGTTTATCCTGACGGCACGGTCCCCGAGCATTACAGCGCCCTCAACTACACCGATGAAAACGGCGACATGGTCTACATCATCCGCGTCTTCTCCGATGTCGGCGGACTGATTGGCGACACGATGGAGGTCGCGCTGACCGACCTGGGCGTATGCACGGACAAGCAGGGGAATATCGAGGTCCTGCACCCCGGTACGTGGAGCTTCCGGTGGGAGCTGGCGGGCACGGATCACCACTGGCACTTCCGCTCTCTGGCGCTGGATATCGGCGACACAGAGGCGACCATCACATCCGTCCAGCTTTCGCCCATCCACGTCAGCATGGTCATGAACGTGGAGCTGACGCTGCAGCAGTACCGCAGCCGTTCCGACCGGGAGGACTTCATCCCGCATTTCTACGGCGTGAAGATGAAGGACGGCACCGTATACGGCAGCATCGCGGAGGCCGGCTGGGGCGCGTACAATTCCCCCGACCCGGACGGCAAGGTGTATGAATTCACCTATGCCCTCAACCGCGTGATTGAGCCCGCCAGCGTGGACAGCTTCCTGTTCCTCTGCGCAGGCGAAAACGGCGAAGACGTCATCGCCGAGGTGCCCTTCAACAAGCTCTACTGATCCCACAAACGCCAGAGGCCGCGCTTCCGTTTCCGGAGGCACGGCCCCTTCAGTGTGTCGAAAAAGTGGCTGCGGCCACTTTTTCGAGAAAAGGAAAGAGATTCCGCTTCTGCGGAAGCGGGCATTTTTCACTATCAGCCAAGGCTGATGGCCGTGAAAAATGTAAGGAATGGTTTCGGCAGATGCCGAAACCGCCCCGCCCGCGCGGCAAAGCCCCGCGATACGATTACAGTCAGAGGGCCAGCGGGCCCTCCGACACCTCCCAAGGAGGCTTTTTTGACAGGCTGAGGGGCCGCGCTTCCGTTTCCGGAGGCACGGCCCCTTTTGATTTTATTCGTCTGCCTTCTTCCGCAGGAGGATGAAGTGGTTGACCCCGTCGTCGCTCTTCTCCACATCGCAGCCCCGGCAGGGGAATGCGCCGCGCTCCAGCATCATCACGCCCACGAGCAGCATCGCGTAGGACAGGTCACGCTGATAGGGCAGCTCCTTCAGCCGCACGGAGAAATGGTACTCCCGGTCTCCCGTCAGCGGCGGCACATCCCGCAGGAATTCATGCGGATGCTCCCAGCCGTGCTTCTCCCAGATGCTCTCCAGGTCCGCAGTCTTCTCCTCCTGTTCTCCGCCGTTGAGGTAGATCTGGTTCCCCACATAGTCCTGCGGCAGGTCGTCCATCTTCGCCGTCACAGCCTCCAGGCCCTGCGTGCGCTCGCCGTTGATCTCCAGCGTCACGTCCTGCGGCGCGATGGCCTTTGCCGCCAGCGCCGATTCCAGCCACGTCTTCGCAGCTTCCATCACCCGGTCGAAGTCCTCCGTCCCGTAGCCGAACTCCGTCAGCACCTCAGGCGTCCCGCAGCCCTCCAGCAGGTAGTCAATGATCCCATGCAGCACCTTTTCCATGGCGTTCTTCTCGCGGAGATATGTCTGTTGAATATTCCGGATCTGCTGAAGCTTCTGCTCCTGCTGGGCGATCTTGCTTTCGAAGGCTTCGTACACGGCCTCGTCCGGCTGGTTCAGCAGCGCGCACACCTCCCCGATGGTGAAGTCTGCCGCCTGCAGATTCCGGATCTTGATGAAGTCGATGGCCTGACGCGCCTCGTAGTAGCGGTAGCCGGACCACTTGTCCACCTTCGCCGGCCTGAGCACGCCCACCCGGTCGTAATACCGCAGCGTCTGCGCCGTACAGCCGCACAGCTCCGCAAATGCCTTGATGGTCATCATATCTCCGACCCTCCTTTCATCATGGATGGTATCATTGCAGCGCAGTGGAAGGTCAATACCTGTTTTGAAAATATCGTAGGGGGATTCGAAATTCATGATCCTTCGGGGATCTGATGTCCGCTTGCCCGATCTCGCCTGCGCGGGAAACCGGGTTTTGCCGGTTTGCTTGTCGATCGTTTTCTTACGGGCTGTCCCACGCGCTCCCTGCGCACACTCCCTCGGTCAGCCGCAAGCGGCTGCCAGCTTCCTCCCGGAGGGAGCGCCTTTCGCCTTCCATGCTGCGACATGTATCAGGCAGCAAAGGAAAGGATGGGCAGCGGAACTCTGAGCTCCCTCCGGGAGGGAGCTGTCGCCATAAGGCGACTGAGGGAGTACGCGCAAGCAACACCATTGACAATCTGCAAGGATATGACGCAGCTTCGCCCAATTGGGATATATCGTTGCGGTGCGTGATGCTGCCTTATCTGTCATCGGCTTCCCCCTGAGGGGAAGCTGTCGCCGCAGCGACTGATGAGGTGGTAAGCCGCACATTCAGCGAACAGACACGTTCAGGTTGATCGCCACCATTCTATCATGGCAGTAGAAAACCCGCAAGCCTCGGCGGACTTGCGGGTCGGTTTGGATCGGGTTGTTTGCCGTGGATCAGCTGCCGTCATGGTGCAGCAGGTGGGATGACTCCTTCCTTTGGAGTTGAGCGGGCTGTTTCAGGAAAATCATTGATTTTCCTGAAAGGCGCGTGTGGATGCGGCGCCTGCGGGCGCGAGGCCTCCGGCGGGAAGGGCTTCCGCAGCCCTTCACCTGCGCCAGGGGCTTCACCCCTGGACCCTTTTTTTCGCGTCGCCTTGTCAGGTGCCGATTTTGAACCAGCGCGGGGGGACCATCGGGCAGCTCAGGCCTTTCTTCGCCGCCCTTGTTTCCACATAGCATCCGCACAGGCGGCATGTCCCGTTCAGCAGCTGCTCACAGCCCTCGCAGACCGCCAGCCGCGCGCGGTAGTCCGCATCGGCCGTGCGGATGTCCTCATCCAGCCCGGCCACATACTCCGCGATCACCGCCGCCATCTCCGCCTCGCCCGCATCGCGCAGCAGGCACCGGCATTGCTTGCGCGGCTCCGTATCAGCCATTGATCGTGACCTCGACCACGCAGCAGGCGGGCAGGTTCATGACCACGCAGCCGTTCTCCACCGCGAAGTCGGTGAACTCGGCGATCTTGACGTTCTCCTTGTCCTCGAAGGTGTTCTTCTCGTGCATCTCACCAGTCAGGATGCGGGCAGTGACCTTCTGCACGTCGCAGTTGGCGATGTCGAGGGTCACCTGCTGGGCGTTCTCGCAGTCCAGGTTCGCGGCGGTCACGGTGATGACGTTCTCCTTCACGGAGGCGGAGACGGTGATGCTGTTCATGCCGCCGGACACGGGGCACTCGACCTCCGTGGGCAGCAGGGTCGCATCGTGATGCGCCTTGTACAGGTCGAACACGTGGTAGGTGGGGGTCAGCAGCATCTGATCGCCGTCGGTGAGGATGACGGACTGCAGCACGTTGACCATCTGGGCGAGGTTCGCCATCACCACACGGTCGGCATGGTTGTTGAAGATGTTCAGGTTGATGGCGGCGACCATCGCGTCGCGCATGGTGTTCTGCTGGTAGAGGAAGCCGGGGTTGGTGCCGGGCTCCACGGTGAACCAGGTGCCCCACTCGTCCACGATCAGGCCGACCTTGTGCTTGGGATCATACTTGTCCATGATCGCCGTGTGGCCCTTGATCAGCTCCTCCATGTAGGCGGCCTTGCGCAGGGTCAGGTAGTACTCGTCGGTATCGAACTCGGTGGCGCTGCCCTTCTCCTCCCAGCCGCGGGGATGGGTGTAGTAGTGCAGGGTGATGGCGTCGCAGTAGCGGCCCACGACCTTCATCACGCCGTCCATCCACTCCCAGTCATTGACGTTGGGGCCGCAGGCGATGCGGTACAGCGGATGCTCCTTGGTGTAGTTGCGGCAGTAGGTGTTGAAGCGGCGGTACAGGTCGCCGTAGTATTCGGGGCGCATATTGCCGCCGCAGCCCCAGTTCTCGTTGCCCACGCCCCAGTACTTGACGTTCCAGGGCTCCTTGCGGCCGTTGGCCCAGCGGCGCTGCGCCACGGTGGAGTCGCCGGGGCTGTTCAGGTACTCGACCCACTCGGACATTTCCTTGACCGTGCCGGAGCCGACGTTGCCGTTGATGTAGGGTTCGCAGCCGATCTGCTCGCACAGCTCGAGGAACTCATGCGTGCCGAAGGAGTTGTCCTCCACCACGCCGCCCCAATGGGTGTTGACCATGCGCTTGCGGGTCTCCTTGGGGCCGATGCCGTCCTCCCAGTGGTACTCATCGGCGAAGCAGCCGCCGGGCCAGCGCAGCACGGGCACTTTGATGTGCTTCAGCGCCTCCACGACGTCGGTGCGCATGCCCTTCTTGTTGGGGATGGGGCTGTCCTCGCCCACAAACAGGCCGCCATAGATGCAGCGGCCCAGATGCTCGGAAAAGTGACCGTAAATGTTTCTGTTGATGACCGCGCCAAGGTTCTGCGCGTCCAGTCTGATCTTTGCGGACATGGATGTACCTCCAGATCTTCGGGCTCTTTGACCCTTTTCTTATTCTGCCTGACGCGGATATGCAAATCAGGTCGGATTATCATTCGTGACAGAAGGGGGAATTCCTGCTGCATTAACGATAATTTTCAAAAGATCTGCCGTTATTTTACCAGTCGAGGGCATAGCACCGCGGCAGCAGCTCCTGCGGCACATCCACGCCGTAGTTGAACATGTACCGCACCTCGCCGTCAGCCTCGTTCCATGCAAAAACGGCATGCTGATAGGACTGGCTGTTCCCGGCGAGGGACAGAGGATGCTGCTGATGATAGCACATCAGGCAGGCGAAGCTGCCGTGCTGCGCCGTTTCCACCTTCCAGTACCCATCCTGCTGTGCGAACAGCGCTTCCACGCGCCGCCGCTCTGCCGCAATCGCCTCCGGCTCCAGCGTCCATGACGCGTAAACCTCGTAGCTCGTATCCACGCAGTTGACGAAGCGGTAATAATACTCCTCCGCGTCCTGCTAACCGGTCGGGAAGAAGGCGTAGAGCAGCCCTGCCCCGGCGTCCCTGATGTCATCCAGCTGCATATAGTGCGCCGGATCCGCCGTCTCGGAATAGAAGGGCGAAGCAAAGGCAATGAAGGTGTTGCAAAAGGTGCTCACCGGCAGGTACAGCACACAGAGGATGACCAGCAGCCAGTGCGGGCGCACCCGCCTCTCCCGGATTCGCTTCACCGCCCAGCGGATGACATACGCCACTGTCGGCGCGACGGCGATCAGCAGCAGGATGACATACATCCCCAGCAGGCTCGTGTCAAAGCGCGTATACCGGAATCCCCGCAGAAGCGCGGCATGGTACAGCAGGCTCTGCAGCGCCGGCAGGCATGCCAGCAGCCAGCCGATGACCGTTCCGACGATGGTCAGGAATCGTTTCATATATGCAGCCTCCCCTCATCCGATGATACGCTCCGCAGGCCGGCTTCGTTGCAGCTCCGGTGCCGCCGTACCTTCACCACTCCTGCCGCTGATGGAAGGGAACGTCCTCCTCATCGATCTCGCAGACAGCATAGCGTACCTCACCCGCCGCAGGATCGCAGGCAAACAGGAGGGTATGCCGCTCCCCCCAGTCCGTCCAGGTGTCCTCGTAGCACAGGAATGAGCCGCGCATCTCCGGCCGGACGCCCCACCCGGCCATCAGCGCCTCCACCCGCGCCTGCTCCGCCGCCAGTGCCTCCGGCTCCAGCGTCCACGCGGCATACACATCGTGCCTTCCGATGCCGCTGAACCAGTATGCATAGACAGCGTCCGTCCCCTCCACCGCCTGCGGGAGCAGCGCATCCGCATAGGGGGAGTCATCCAGATAGCTGGCGGCGTCAAACAGGCGGTAATGGGCGGCGTCCTCCGTCCATGAACAGCAGGGATTGGCCATGAAGGACAGGATCATCGCTCCGCCCCAGACCGGCGTGAGCAGGATGCAAAGCCCGGTGATCACCCCCACCGTGACCTTGCGCAGCGGCAGGGCGCGCACGTGCTGCACCAGCGCCACGATCCCCACGATCAGCGTCGGCAGCGCCGCGACCGCAGACAGCAGCAGCCACACCGGCACGCCTTCCCAGTCGATCCAGGGATAGCGGCATTCGAGGATGCACGCGATATTCCCCGCGATCAGCAGCAGCAGCGGCGCCGCCGCCAGCACGCAAAGCACCGCATATCCAAGCCTGATCAGGCCATCCCGGAGCTTCCCCATCGTCTCTCCGCCTTTCGCGGCACGTTCGCCATGCCTTCACCCTGTAATACGCACCGTCTGCGCAAAAGGTTTCACCGCAAGCCGCTCACCATTCCAGCGACATGTAATACGGCTCGCAGGGAATCCGGCCCATGAAGTAGCTCCCCAGGCAGTAGCGCACGCGCCCGGTCTCCTCGTTCCACGCGAAGCACGCATATTCCCAGTGCTGGTTCAGGTGCAGGAACGGCCTGCTCTTCTCCCTGTGCAGATTCGCAATGGTCGGGGAGACATAGAACATGCAGCGGAAGCCGTCCGTCTCCAGCTCGTAAAAGCTGTCCTCCTCCCGCGCCATCGCCCGGAGCACCGCTTCCGTGCGCAGGCGTTCCTCTTCCAGCTTTTCTGCATCCAGCGTCCACTCCGCGCAGATGTCGAACATCAGCATATCCGCGTCCCAGCGGTAGTAGTACGTTTCGTCCCTGTGGCCGTGCGTTACGGGAAACAGCTCCAGCTCCTTACGCCGCAGGTGAGCATTCACGCCGGTATCCAGGAGCATGTAGTGATCCATGTCCGTCGTTTCCGACATGCCGAAGATCCCCTGCGCTGCGCGGAAGCTGACCGGCTGCCACAGCGCACAGCCCACGAGCAGCACCGCCAGCAGCCGCTTCCCCGGCACCGGCAGCCCGCAGGCCCTGCGAGCCCCCAGCCACAGCAGCACCATCGCCGGCAGCAGCGTCGCCGCCAGCATCGCCCAGCCCCAGCCGGATATGACCGCATACCGCTCCTGAAAGGCATGGTCGATCCACGCGTCGATGAAGCACCCCACCGGCAGCGCCGCCAGCAGCATCCAGAAGGCGCACTTCATCAGGTTCCCCAGCCGCTCGTCCCAGTCCGGCGGCACCTCCTCCGGCGGCTTCGGCTCCTTGTAGTTCATCAGCCGCAGCCAGTCCGCCAGCTCCGCCGCCGTGTAGGTGCTGTACGGCAGCCGCTCCAGCGCCTGCAGCGCGCCGCTTTCTTCCTTCAGCGCCGCCTTCTTGCTACGGACGAGGTCATCAATGACGAGCCGCCCCTCCGCCGGGTCCTTCAGCAGCACCCGGATCTGCTCGATGGAAAACCCGAACCGACGCAGCGTGGCCACATTCTCCAGCACCGCCACGTCCGCCTCCGTGAAGTCGTAGGCGCGGCGGCCCATGTAGTTCTCCGTGTAGGCGGGCGACAGCAGCCCCTCCCCGATGTAGTAGCGAACCGTCCGGTCGGTCAGGCCGGTTTGTTCGCAGACCTGCTTGATCTTCATCAGTCAGCGCCTCCTTCCGTGCCCCAGTCCAGCGTGCGGAAATACGGGAAATCCGACCAGCCCCGCCCGACCATATTCCCCGCGCCATAACGGACATGACCCGACGAAGAATCATAGGCAAACATCATGTAGTACCCGCCGCCCGTCCACCTTTCGGCAAAGGGATCATGATCGGCATGAGGCCGCAGCGTCAGATCCATGATCCAGCAGATATAGCTCCCCTTCTCCATCACATGCCGGACAAAGCACTCGTCCTCGTGTTCCCGGAACATGGCATCAACCCGGTCGACCTCCTGCTGCAGCTGCTCCACCGGGAGCGTCCACTCGGCACAGACCTCATGTGCCCAGATGTCCCAACCATCCTTGGACGTGCGGGAGCGATAAAAGTACGCCACATCCTCGCTCCGCGCGTTCTGCGGGAAAAGTTTGTTCAGCTTGCCGTCATGCTTTTCCACCGCATAGTCCCACATGCGGTAATACCGGATGTCCGTGGTAACGGAATCCCCCAGCATCCCCTTGGCAAAGCCCCAGCTGACGGGCAGATACAGCAGGCACAGCACCCATGCACGCCACCGGCGGCGGATCCACTCCGGCTTCAGCCATGCGATCAGCAGCGCCGCTGTGGGGAGCAGCGCCAGCAGGATGCACAGCGCATTCCCGGCCCCGAAGGTCGCGTACCGGTGGTATGTCCAGAACCAGCACAGCCAGCGGATCAGGAACGCCAGGGGAGCCAGCATGACGGCAGCGTACACGGCTCCTTTGAGCAGCATCCCGCACACCTCATACGCATCCGGGCGGTACTTTTCCGGCGGGAGCTTTGCCCTTTGCGCCGCCTCGCCCAGCGCCTCCACGAGGGAAGGCACCGTATAGTCCGTCAGCCTGCCCAGCCGGTCCAGGACAGCGAAGGTCTCATGCTCTGTTTCGGCAGCTTCCTCTTTGCGCTGACGCACCTGCGCGATGATCTCCTGACTTCTCATGGGCGAGGCCATCAGTAGGCGAATCTCCTCCACGGTAAACCCGACCTTGCGCAGCGTGGCGATGTGATTCAGGGCGGTTACGTCGCTGTCAGAGAAGTCGTAAGCCCTTCGGCCCATGTAGTTCTCCGTGTAATAGGGCGACAGCAGCCCTTCTTCAATATAATACCGGATCGACCTGTCGGTCAGGCCGGTGGCTTCGCAGACCTGCTTGATCTTCATGGTGGTTCCTCCTTTCGGGGCGAACTCTCTCCGGGAGTGAGTTTTTGCCCCGTTTCGCCGCCATTGTACGCTTTGACGCGGCGTGGAAGTCAAGGCTTTTCGCGCATTTCATGCAAAAAAGTGCCGCAGCGGCCTGGCTGCGGCACCCTTGGGGATCATTCGTCTTCTTTTTCCTTGGCCGTATTGACTGATGAGACCAGCAGCCTTTTCAATTCAAGGCAGTTTTCCAACAGAGAATCCCCCATCGCCGACGAGATCGTATCTGTCAGGATCAGCAGCCGAAGCCAATACTCTGTCTCGGCAGTTTCTTTCAGCGCAATGGACATCTTCGCAATGAAATCCGCTCTGCTTTGCCCATAGTTCGCTTCATTGATATTCGCCCCGATACTCGTACCGCTGCGGACGATCTGTTTTGAGATGATCGTTTCTTTCTTCTCTTTTGTCAGATATCTGTGCAGTTTCACGATCCGGGCGGCAAAATAGAGTGATTTGCTGATCAAAGGATTGTCTTTCATGCAGAAGAACCTCACTTTGATTATTCATTCTTCATTATTCACTATTCATTATTCATTGCCAGTGCTCTCCCTGCCAGCTATGCAGGGAGTAACCATGAATGAATAATGAATAATGAAATCGCTTCGCTAATGAATAATGAATAATACAAATAAGCCGCAGGCTTATTTGATCTGCGCCTGAAGCGCGGCCCATGCCTGGTCGACGGCCTTCTGGTGCCTGGTGGCGTAGGGGCCGATGGCGGTCACCTGCGCCATGGTACGCGGGAAGTGCAGGCAGCTGTGGCCGGCAAAGTTGTTGGAGGTGATGTGCTGCACCTCATGGGGCACGGAGTGGGTCGTCGCAATGCGGATGGTGCCGTCGGCGAAGATGACCCACACGGGCTTGGGCGTCCAGTCCTGATAGCCGCAGACCTGGTACATTTTCTCCGTATCAGCAGCCGTCAGCGGCTCGATCTCCGCATGCTTGCCGTAGGAGAACATGTGCACCTGCCAGCTGATGCCCGTTTCCGGGTCATAGAGCGTGCAGTAGGGATACTTGCGGCAGGCGTTGCGCACGGTGGAGTACCAGTACTCATACACCACGTTCTCCGCAGAGACGCGCACCGTCGTGCCCAGGCTCACGCTCGCATCCGGCGCGGTGGTGACGGTGGGGGCGTTGTTGGCGGGGCCGGAAACGCCGTTGTTGCTGATCTGCGCACTGTTGAGGGCGGCGATGGTCTGCTTGCCCGCCACGCCGTCCGCCTTCAGGGCATTGGCCTTCTGGAATTCCACGACCGCCCGGTAGGTGCGGGGGCCGAAGTTGCCGTCCGCCGTGCCGGTCAGGTAGCCCAGGGCGATCAGCTTCTGCTGCATTTCCTTCACGCTGCTGCTGACGTCGCCCTCCTTCATCGTCACGGAGGTGGCGAGGGTCGCGGGGGCCTTGGTGGGCACAGGCGCGGGCGTCGCCGTGGGCGCAGGCGTGGGCACGGCTGCCGTGACGCTGTACAGGGCGGCGAGGGTCTTCGCGCCTGCCACGCCGTCGCGCACGAGGCCGTTGTTCTTCTGGAAGTTGTAAACCGCTTCTGCGGTGTCGGTGCCGTAGTAGCCGTCAGCCTTGCCGGCGAGGTACTTCAGGGCGATCAGCCGCTCCTGCAGCTGGCGGACGCTTTCGCCCGACATGCCCTTCTTGAGCGTCGTCAGGGTCTCGACCGCGCCGCCGGCCATCTGGCCGTTGTCCATGATGGCAGTGGGCGCGTAGAGCACGGACTGCGTACCGTAGCCCGCCACGCCGTCCACATCCAGCTTGTTCATGCGCTGGAAGGCGCGGATGGCTGCCACGTCGTCCGCCTTGCAAACGCCGTCCTGCACGGAATCGTAATAGCCCAGCTGGGTCAGGCGCTGCTGCAGGCGCTTCACCGCTTCACCCGCCGTACCCTGCCGGATCACGACCACATTGTCCTTCGTCACAGGCTCATAGGAGGGCGCAGGCGTCGCGATCACTGCCGCGCCGGGCGTCTGAGCAGGCACGGAGGGCGCCGTATAATCCGCCGACAGCGCCAGGTAGGAGAACAGCGCCGCATTGGTGCCGCTGCCCGCCACGCCGTCCGCCTTCAAGCCGTGCTTCTCCTGGAAGGCCTTGAGCGCCGTGACGCTCTCCTTGCCGAACACGCCGTCCGCATCGCCGTTCAGGTAGCCAAGCTCGATCAGCCGCTCCTGCACCAGGCGTGCATCCTCGCCCCGGGAGCCCTGCTTCACCTTGCCGTCAGGCACCTCGAAGGTCGGCAGGGGAGTGGGCGTGGGGGGAACAGTGGGCGTGGGCGTCGCGGCAGAGGGGAGTCCGCCCGTCCCCAGCAGCAGCGCCTGCGTATCCGCGCCGCACACGCCGTCCTGCGTCAGGCCGTTCTTCTTCTGGAACGCACGCACCGCCTTGACCGTCGCCGCGTCATAGCTGCCGGTGACGATGCCGTCGTAGTAGTCCAGCGCCTTCAGGCGGCTCTGGATCGTGCGGACGATCACACCCCGGTCGCCGGACTTGACCGTGATGCCGTCGATGACCGGCAGCGTCCGGACCTCGGTCTTCTCGCCGCTGGAGTTCTTCGGCTTGCCATTGAAGATGAAGGCTTGCAGGTTCGCATCCGCAACGCCGGTGATGGGATAGTCGTTCATCCGCTGCAATGCCATGACAGCCTGCGCGGTGGCATTGCCGTACACGCCGTCCGCCGTGCCCCTGAGGAAGCCCAGCTCGATCAGCGCCTCCTGCAGCGCCATGACGTGATTGCCGTCGGAGCCCGCCTGCAGGACCTGGTAGCTGCCGGTATCCTCCGCCGGGTCGATGGTGGGCGCAGCCGTGGGGGCCGCCGTCGCCTTGACGATGGTCGCCAGGCGCAGGTAGCTCTTCTTGCACCAGCCGGTCTGCCCGCCGTAGGTCACGTTCGCCCAGTCGCCGCTCAGGCTGTTGACGGTGACAAACGCGCCCTCCGGAATGGTGGCGAGCTTCTTGGCCGAGGTGGACTTCGTCTTGCGAAGGCTCACGTCGTCTTTGGCCACGGTATCGTAGGGATACCCGGTCGCCGTCAGCGTACCGCTGCCCTGCTGGGCGCCGGTGGACTTGTCGACGTACTTCTTGAAGACGTAGCCGGTCTTCCCGTCATATTCGACGCGATAGAAATTGCCCGACGCGCCGGTGACCGTCACCGTGTCCCCCTCCGGGATCCGCGCGATGACGTTGGACTGGCTGGAATTGGGCGTGCGGCGCATGTTCGTGTCGTCGTTGACGACGCCCGTGAACGGATAGCTCTCCGCCAGCGCCGTGCATGCCAGCACTGCCAGCAGCAGCGCCAGCATCGCCAGCAGGCCTGCGCGGTCCTTCATTCGCTCCCATAAACGCATGGCTGTATTCCTCCGTGGCTGATCTTTTGGCAGCCCGCCCGTCCTTTCCCAAAGACGCGGCAGGCCAACTTCAGACATTATACCATTCTTTATTGTACTTTAGGCAGGGGCGGATTGTCAACATAAGATGTAACAATTTGCCCGTTCCTACCCCATCACCTTTCATCCCATTACATACCCCGTTGCCCGTTATTTCCCAATTCCATACCACGAAAAACTCCCCCGCCGCCGCTGCAGCAGGGGAGCCGGATCCGCCCTCATCCCAGCATCGCCAGGAGGAAAATGGGTTCGGAGATGAATTCATACTTTTCCGTGCCGACATAGGCGCGCACCCTGATGCGGTACATGCCGTCCGCAGCGGCGTCGCCGTCGTTCTTCCGGCCGTCCCAGGTGAAGCAGGTGCCCGCCGGGTCCAGCTTTTCCGGGCGCGAGGGCTGGCGGGAGGACAGCCGCCGCACGGTTTTGCCCTCCATGTCGATGATGCTCACCGTCAATTCGCAGGGCGTTTCATGGGCGACGGTGAAGGTCAGCTCCTCCCAGTTGCCCGGGCAGAAGGCCGCCGGCGTATCCACCCGCAGCGCCGGATCGCCACTCTCCGGAGGCACGCACAGCACCCGCGAGCACACCACCGCAGGCCGACCCCGGTCGATGGTCAGCAGCTGCAGCAGCACATAGCCCGAATCCTCTGCCTCCGCGCGGTCGATGGTGATCGCCCGCTGCTTCATGCCGGGGGACAGGCTGCCGCCCGCCGCCGCCCAGGTGCCGAAAGCGCCGTTGTTGTCGTAGATCAGCTGGGCGTTGTCGAAGTCCCAGCGGCCCTGCCGGTAATACACCAGCTGGTAGGCCACCTGCACGGTGCTGACGACGTTGAAGTTGAAGTGGACCGTCGGCTCCTGCGCGCTGAGGACGTCCGATTCGAAGCTGACGCCCTCGACCAGCGCATCCCTGCGCCGCCCCGTATAGCCGGACACATCGTAGGTGAAGACCGCAAAGCTGCTCTCCTCCGGATAGGTCCGGACGACCGACGCGCCGTGGTTGTCCAGCAGGTACCGCTTGAGCTCCGTCAGGGTGATGCTGCCGTCCCGGTTGTCATCCGCGCCGTAGCCGCCCTCAGCGGAGAGGGCCCGCACCAGCGTTCCCGAAAAGTACCCCGCTCCGGCAAGGCGCTCGCCGTCGATATCGCCCGACCAGAACCAGCTCTCCTCCGCGCCGCCCGAGGAGCAGATCACCACATACTCCGGGCCGGAGAAGACATTCATCAGGTGTTCGTTCACGCCCTTGCCGATCATCGCGCCCGCATGGCAGGCGTCCAGCATGAGCACCTTCGTCCCCTTGATCTGATCGAACATGGAGCGCAGCTGCCGCGCCGTCACGCCCGCCTCCTTCTCACCGTCGGAGAGCAGGAGAGTCATGCCGCTGCTGCCCATCGCCTCCTGCCACAGGCCGTGGGTGCTGATGTAGAACAGGCTTACGTCGTCCTCGTCCGCCTGGTCGAAGGCGTCCAGGATGAGGCCCGCCAGGTTGCCGATGGAGGCCACGCTGTCCACCGACGTCATCAGCTTCTCCGGCGCCATCGTGCCGCCCGCCAGCGCCTGCGCCATCATCTCCACGTTGTTCGCCGAGGAGGGCGTTGTGTCCATCTGGCTCACAAACCGGTCGCAGCCCACCAGCAACGCCCGGTTCACACGGCCGGCCGCCGCCTCCGTCGGGATGACCGCCTCCGCCAGCGCAGACAGGGGCAGGCACAAAACTGCCAGCAGCATCGCCGCGATCTGCCTGAAACGCATCGCCCGCCCCCCTTTCTGCAAAATCCGTCACATCTGTAACCGCAGATACAATTGTACACCTATTTAGACGCAATGCCTACCGGAAATGTTCTCAATCCGAGGAAATCACTGCAAATTTTCTTCATGCGGCAGCTTTTTTCCTTCCTGCAGCACCGTATTGGGAACAACTTGCGTTCATTTTATCCCAATACCCACCCTTGAAACCAAAAGTTGCGACGTTCGCCAAGCAGAATAGGTAGCCAAACACCGCATTATCCGCTATAATATCCATGTACACACGAACTGGAGGGATCACGATGACACTGGAAAACGCCGCCCGGCTGGCCGAGCTTCGCCGCGAGCACGGGCTTTCGCAGGAAGAACTGGCCGAGAAGCTGGGCGTCAGCCGTCAGGCCGTATCGAAATGGGAGCGGGCGGAGTCCTCGCCCGACACGGACAACCTGATCGCACTGGCAAAGCTGTACGGGGTGACGCTGGACGTGCTGCTGGGGCTGAAGCTCCCCGACGCGCCCGAAGCGCCGGAGACCGTCTTCGAAGCGCCCATGGACGACGAGGCCGTCGAAGCAGCCGCAGCGCCCGTCGAGGCCCCCGCCGAAGCGCCCGCAGCCCCCGTGGCCGAGCCCTGCCTTTCCCCCGACTGCGACCCCCTGCCCAACGGCAGCTACTATGAGCACGCCGCGCAGGAAAAAGCCCGCGCCGCAAAGGAAGCCGAAGAGCAGGCCGCCCGTGAGCGCGAGCGCCGCCGCCGCCGCTTCCCCTATCCGGTGGTGGTGACCGTCGCCTATCTGGCGCTGGGCTTCTGCTTCAATCTCTGGCATCCCGGCTGGATCATCTTCCTGACCATCCCGCTGTTCTACCTGCCCGACCGGGAGCGCCGTCCCCTGCGACTGCTGGGCAATCCGGTCATGGTCACGATCATCTACCTCCTCTTGGGCACCCAGTGCAACTGGTGGCATCCCGGCTGGCTGGTATTCTTCCTGATCCCCCTGCTGAACGCAGCAGACCGCCGCTGATCGCATAAAAGATAACCACCCGTCAAACGGGTGGTTTCCACAAAGGCTAAAAGCCTTTATTACCGGCCAGCGTCTAAAGGCGCTGGCTTTCACAATGTTCAAGCCTATTGCCTTTGTCACTTTTGCCGCCCCT
>SVGU01000034.1 GCA_015056155.1 Clostridiales bacterium | reverse complement strand
CCACGAGGCCGAGGGCACCCACGTGACCCTGGGCGGCGAGCTGGCCCGCAAGTATCACGAGTCCAACGACGTGATCCACGCCATCCTGGCCCACCACAACGATGTGGAGCCCCAGACGGTCGAGGCCGTGCTGGTGCAGGCTGCTGACGCGATCAGCGCTGCCCGTCCCGGCGCCCGCCGCGAGTCCCTCGAGAATTACATCAAGCGCCTGACCAAGCTGGAGGAGATCTCGATGTCCTTCGCGGGCGTTGAGAAGTGCTACGCCATCCAGTCCGGCCGCGAGGTGCGCATCATGGTCAAGCCTGATGACGTGACGGACGAGGGCACGAAGGTGCTGGCGAAGGAGATCGCCAAGCGCATCGAGAAGGAAATGGAGTATCCCGGCCAGATCCGCGTGAACGTCATCCGCGAAACCCGCTCTATGGAGTACGCGAAGTAAGATCGCGGATGAAAAAAGGGACGAAGTCCCCGCGAGACTCGCTCTATGGAGTACGCGAAGTAATTCAGCGGAGCGGAGACGGAGTGAAGTCCCCGAAAAGCAAAGAATCGATCCCTCGTCTGCAGTGCGGACGAGGGATTTTCTTGTGTGCTGCTATGTTCAGGGAGAATGCGGAATAAAAAACTGAGGGACTCCCCGGATGCGGGGAATCCCTCAGCAGCGTTATGCGGTTGTTCCTTGCGGACAGCCTCAGCCCAGCTTCGCCAGACCCAGGTCGATGCGGCGCAGGCACTCGTCCTTGCCCAGCAGCCAGGCGATCTCGATCGCGCCGCCGGGGGTGGACATCTGGCCGGAAATGGCGATGCGCAGGGGCCACAGGGCGGTGGCGTTCTTCATGCCGGATTCGGCAATCTTCGCCATCAGCACATCGTGGATGGTGGTTTCCGTCCAGTCCTCGATGCCCTCGATGACGGGACGCAGCATCTCCAGCGCGGCCTTGGCCACCTCGGGGTTGGTCTTGGCCTTCTTGTTGGTGAACATGTCCACGGGATACTCGGGCAGCTCGCCGAGGAAGCGCACCATGTCGGGCACGCGGTTGAAGACCTCGGTGCGGGTCTGCATCAGCTCGGCCAGGCGCTTGTAGTCGATGCCCTTGCCTTCCAGAGCCTTGTCGAACCAGGGGGTCGCCAATTCGAGGTACTTCTCGGGGGACAGCTTGCGGATGTACTCGGCGTTGAACCAGGTCAGCTTGTCCACGTCGAAGATGCCGGGGGACTTGGACAGACGATCGACCGAGAAGGCCTCGATCAGCTCGTCCATGGTGAAGAACTCGCGGTCGTTGCCGGGGTTCCAGCCCACGAGCGCCAGGTAGTTGATCAGCGCCTCGGTGAGGTAGCCCTTCTCGACATAGTCGGAGTAGTAGGCGTCGCCGTCGCGCTTGGAGAGCTTGTGGGTGGCGTCGCGCATGACGGGCGCCATGTGGATATATGCCGGGATCTCCCAGCCGAAGGCCTCGTACAGCAGGTTGTACTTGGGCGTGGAGGAGATGTACTCCAGGCCGCGCATGACGTGGGTGATGCCCATCAGGTGGTCGTCGATGACGTTGGCGAAGTTGTAGGTGGGCATGCCGTCCTGCTTGATGAGGATCATGTCGTCCAGGGTATCGTTGGGGAAGGTCATGTGGCCGAAAACGAGGTCATCGTAGCTGGTCTCGCCGGTGGTGGGGGCATTCTGGCGGATGACGTAGGGCGTGCCCGCGTCCAGCTTCGCCTGGACCTCCTCCTTGCTGAGGTTCAGGCAGTGCTTGTCGTACTTGAAGACCTCGCCGCGGGCCTCGGCAGCGGCACGGCGCTCGTCCAGCTCGCACTTGGTGCAGAAGCAGTAGTACGCATGGCCGGTCTCGATCAGCTTCTTGGCATAGGGCAGGTAGGTCGCCTTGCGCTCGGACTGGATGTAGGGGCCGTAATCGCCGCCCACGTCGGGACCCTCGTCCCAATCCATGCCGCAGCCGCGCAGGGTGTCGTAGATGACCTCGGTCGCGCCCTCAACGAAGCGCTCCTGGTCGGTATCCTCGATGCGGAGGATGAACTTGCCGCCCATCTTCTTGGCGAACAGGTAGCCATACAGTGCCGTGCGCAGGCCGCCCAGGTGCATGAAGCCC
Source organism: Clostridiales bacterium (assembly GCA_015056155.1). Lineage (GTDB taxonomy): Bacteria > Bacillota > Clostridia > Christensenellales > Aristaeellaceae > UBA11524. The sequence continues at coordinate 26,532 of SVGU01000034.1, read as the reverse complement.
GTGGGGGACGGCGCGAATCGGGTGCGGACTTGGTTGCTCATGGTGATTCCTCTTTCTGATGGTCAAGCCGTGCTGCGACGGCTGCATCTATTTTCGTACAGACAGCGGGAAATTCGCTGTCGATCTGATGGTTGGTGAAGCGGAGCACTGCAAGAGCGTATGAGTTCAGCACATGGGTGCGTGCTTCGTCATAGGCCTTTCCCTCCGGGGTGAAGTGCTGGGCGCCGTCGAGCTCGATGACGAGCCGAGCTTCATGACAATAGAAATCTGCAATGAAATGCCCTATTGTCTTTTGGCGTTGAAAGCGGATGGGGTATGTCCGCAGGAACTTGTACCAGAGTTCGTTTTCCTGCGGGGTGGCGTTCTTGCGCAGCTCCTTAGCACGGGGAATGAGGTTCTTGTTGTATTCCAGGGACATGGTCATTTCTCCCAGGCTGCATGAGGCCGCAGCTTGCGCATACTCCCTCACCCGCTGCGGCGGGAGCTCCCTCCCGGAGGGAGCTATGGGGCTGGCCGCTGCTCGTCTTCCTTTCTGCAGCAATGCGACCTATAGGAAGGAGACGGTCAGGCGCGGGTTCCTCCCTGAGCTCCCTCCGGGAGGGAGCTGTCGCCCGCAGGCGACTGAGGGAGAACGCGGTAGCTGCTCCCGTACCGACTTACAAAGTGCCTTACAGCTTCAGTCCATTCAGCTCCACGGTGCGGTTGAACACGGGCAGCTCGCTGGTGGAGTCGGGATCCTTGCAGAAGTAGCCCACGCGGACGAACTGGAAGCTGGTGCCGTTTTCGCACTCGCGGATGGCGGGCTCGGCATAGCCGTGCAGGATGGTCAGCGTGTTGGGGGAGATCTTCTTGAGGAAGTCGTAGTCCTTGCGGGTGAGGGCGTCCGTCTCCTCGGCGCCGTCCTCGGCGGTTTCCATTTCGTCTGCGGCGACGGCTTCCTCTTCCTCGGCGGCCCCATCTTCCTCGGCGGGCAGCAGGGGCTCGTACAGGCGCGCCTCAAAGGGCACCGCGTCCTCCGCGTTGACCCAGTGGAGCACCTTGCCCTTGATCTTGCGGCCGGAGCCTTCGCAGCCGGCGAAGGAGTCGAAGTCCACCGTGCACTGGATCTCCACGACGTTGCCGTTTTCGTCCTTGGTGCAGCCCTCGCACTTGACGATGCAGGCGCCCTTCAGACGGACCTCGAAGCCGGGGTACATGCGCTGGAACTTGTTCGCGGGAACCTCCATGAAGTCCTCCGCGTCAATGTAGATCTCGCGGGAGAGGGTCACGGTGTGCGTGCCCATCTCGGGCTTCTTGGGGTGATTCTCCACAACCAGCTCGCGCTTTTCGCCCTCGGGCCAGTTGGTCAGCACGACCTTGATGGGGCGCAGCACCGCAGACACGCGGGCGGCGTTGGCGTCCAGGTCCTGACGCACGCAGGCCTCCAGCACGGCGGTATCCACCACGGAATCCGCCTTGGACAGGCCGATGCGGCTGATGAAGTCGCGGATGGCGGCGGCGGTGTAGCCGCGGCGGCGCAGCGCGCTCAGGGTGGGCATGCGGGGATCGTCCCAGCCGCGGACATAGCCGCCCTCGACCAGCGCGCGCAGCTTGCGCTTGGACATGACGGTGCGGGTCATGTTCAGGCGGGCGAACTCGATCTGGCGGGGACGGGCGGGCAGCATGTGCGCGCTCTTCTCCACCACCCAGTCGTACAGGGGACGATGGATCTCATATTCCAGGGAGCACAGGGAGTGGCTGATGCCCTCCAGCGCGTCGCCGATGGGATGGGCGAAGTCGTACATGGGGTAGATGCACCACTTGCTGCCGGTGCGCCAGTGCTCCTTGTACAGGATGCGGTACATGGCGGGATCGCGCATGACGATGTTGGGGGAGGCCATGTCGATCTTGGCGCGCAGGGTGTAGGAGCCCTCGGGGAACTCGCCGGCCTTCATGCGGCGGAACAGGTCGAGGGATTCCTCCCACGGACGGTCGCGCCAGGGGGAGTTCTTGCCGGGCCTGGTCAGCGTGCCGCGGTATTCGCGCATCTCGTCCTTGTTCAGCTCGTCCACATACGCCAGACCGCGCTTGATCCAGTCCTCGGCGATCTCGTAGCACTTGTCATAGTAGTCGGACGCGTAGTACAGGCCGCCCGTCCAGTTGAAGCCCAGCCAGTTGATGTCGCGCTTGATCGCCTCGACATACTCGGTGTCCTCCTTGGCGGGGTTGGTATCGTCAAAGCGCAGGTTGGACAGGCCGCCGTACTTTTCGGCGGTCAGGAAGTCCATGATCAGCGCCTTGCAGTGGCCGATGTGCATGTAGCCGTTGGGCTCGGGAGGAAAGCGCGTATGCACTTGCGTATAGCGGCCATCCTTCAGATCCTGTTCAATGGCGTCCCAGATAAAATTCGTTCGGTTGAGCGTCTCTTCCATTGCTTGCCTTCCTCCTTGTAAGATTCGTGCACCTGACGGGTCACGAAAAGCCGCACCCAAGGTGCATTGCTACATTATACTTGCAAACGGCGGATATTGCAAGGGGCGGGGGAAAAAAACGGCTGTTCCCGGCAGGATAAAGCGCACTTGACAACCGGGGTCGGGCTGTGCGATAATGTCGGTATACGCATGAGTGCCCGGTACGCGACCGGGCAGAAAAACAATGAAAACGGAGGAATCCACCCATGAGCAAGAAGTATCGGAGCAAGAAGAGCCGCGAGCAGGCGTTTGTCCGTCTGTTCTATGGCATGCTGGCGCTGGCGGCGATCCTGGTCGTCGTGCTGATCGTTGCCACGACCATGCTGTCTGTTGACAACGGCGGTTACAGCGTGACGGCGGACGGTCATGTGCATGACGCGGCCGGCAATCATATCGGGGATTATGAAGAGATGCTGGCCAATGGTCAGCTGGTGCTGACCGAGGACGGCCACCTGCATGACGCGGAGGGCAACCACGTGTCCGAGATCGCTGTTGAGGCGGCGGACGATCACGACCATGAGGCCGAGGCGACCGGCGAAGAGGCTGCCGCCGAGGGCGAAGAGGCCGCTGCGCCTGCCGAGGGCACGGCTGAGTGATTCCCGATCCTGCATAAAGAATGAAGAGCCGCTTCGCTGCATATGGCGAGGCGGCTCTCCGTTTTTCACAAGGCTGCGACAGGCGGCCTTTATTTCATTTCCAGGATCAGCCGGGGACAGTAGCGGGAGATCAGCGGGCAGGTCTTGTCATAGTCGCCCAGCTCAAAGGTCTGACCGGCGGCGGTGATGACCAGCCTCGTGTACTGATGCGCAGGGTTTGCGATCGCCAGCCCCATCACGCCGCCCGCTGCCATGATGAAAACCATGTACAGCGCCGTCAGACATACTTTTCCTGTGTCATTGCGTCAGTCCTCCCAGACGCCCGGCAGGCTTTCGATGAACGCAGACAGCTCCTGCGCCATCACGGCGGCCTCGCTGCCGCGGATGTGGCCGGGGGTGCCGCAGCCGTTCTTCGTGTAGAGGAAGTGGTGGATGCGCTCATCCGTCTCCCGCATCGCGCAGCAGACCGTGTCGATGGCCTTGTCCCAGTTTTCGTGGTGGCCGAGGATGGTCGTCGTCAGCACGATGTGCGCCCGGGGGTACTTCGCCCGGAGCTGGCAGATGAATTTGCGGTATTCCGCCCGCCAGTGATCGGCGGCGGCGCTTTGGTCGTCCTCCGCCATGGTGTTGACGGGGTTGTGGTCGTTCTGCCCGATGGCGACCACGACCACATGGGGCGTGTAGCGGGCAAAGTCCCAGGGAGTGGCCTCCCCGAAGGGCGGGTAGTAATTGATCTTGTCCCAGCAGGACTCCATGCCGATATAGTCCGGGCCGTAGAAATAGCCCGTGCCGTCGAGCAGCGCCATACCGCCGGTGGCGATGTCGTGCAGCTCCGCGTTCATCAGCCGCGCCGCCTGCCAGGAATAGCTCAGCCAGCTGTTGGAGTACAGGCCGTTGTGGCCTTCCGGGTCGGACTGGCCGCAGGCGAATTCCGCCTCGGACACCTCGCCCGCAGACACGCTGTCGCCGTAGACCTCCATGCGCCGCGCGGGACGCTCCGGCAGGGGCAGCAGCGCCGCACCCCCGTCCACGATCAGGCCGCCGATGCGGTAGGCATGGCAGCAGTCCTGCCGCTTGAACAGCAGCACGTCGTTCTCCTCCTGCGTCAGGCGGTCGGACAGATCGATCACCTGATCGCCCTTTTCCAGCAGCACGGCGCTCTGCACGCCGTTGACGATCACGCCCAGACGGTTCTCATAATAGGAATGCTGGTTGTTCAGCAGCACGCGCAGCGTCCGCCCGGTCACGCGGAACTGCAGGCTGGAGCAGGGGTAGATGAAAAAGGGGTTTTCCGCATCCGTAAAGTCGATGCGGCCGGTGAAGCGCAGCGCCGGGTCCGTCATCGGGACGAAGCGCTCCTGCGCGCCGATCATGCTCTTCATAGGGATCCTCCTTCCGCTGCGTGCTTACTGCGCCGGGGGTTCGGGCAGGGACAGACGGTCCGTGTCCTCGTGCGCCGGCTCGGCAGCCGTTTCTTCCGCAGCCATCGCGTCAAAGCGGCTGCTGAGGTAGATGATGTGCGTGATGGCGATGATGGTGGAGCGGAGCATGTTCTTCGCCTCGGACTGGTCCTCCGGCGTGCCCACCACCTCCAGCGCCTCCTTCAGCCCGAAGGTGTACTGCAGCATGTTCTCCAGCTCCTGGCAGAAGAAATCATACGCGATCTCTGCCGTGTAGGCGGCCTTCTGCATGTCGAACAGGCGGGCGATGTTCTCCATCGACAGCACCGACTTGGCTACGGAAATGAAGAACAGGTAGGCGATCTGGTCCGCGTCGTACTGCTTGCGCACGGGATTGGAGATGTACCCCTTCTTCACATAGTTGCTCACCATGGACGAGGTGATCTCCATGCACCCCAGGGGCGCAAGGTAGCGGTTGACATACTTCACCGTCTGATCCAGATACAGTCCCACATCCGGGATCTCGCGGTGCCGGGGCATTCTGAACTGTTCAATACAGGCTTGCATAATCCTCATCCTCCCATGCCACCTATTATATAGGCTTTCACCGGCACCGTCAAGAAAGATTTGCCCAATGCCTTGACAGGATTCTGGATAGCTGTTATCATTGATGCTGGTATCGGTTTTTGAATAACCGGTCATTTCAATTGCCATTGATGAAAGGTATTATTCATATGATGTTCAAGATCGTCGCTGATTCCTCCTCCGATGTGCTGTCCCTGGCCGATGTGCCCTTCGCTTCCGTCCCCCTGACCATCCGGGCGGGCGAGAGGATCTTCGTGGACGACGCTGCGTGCGATGCTGCTGCGATGACGGAGTACATGCTCTCCTACAAGGGCAAGTCCTCCACGGCCTGCCCCGCCACGCAGGACTGGACGGATGCCTTCGGCGATGCGGAGAACGTGTTCTGCGTTACGCTGACCAGCAACCTGTCCGGCTCCTACAACTCCGCCCGCGTCGCCGCGGAGGAGTACATGGAGGCGCATCCCGGCCGCAGGGTGCACGTGGTGGATACCCTCTCTGCCGGTCCGGAGCTGCGTCTGGTGGTGGAGAAGCTGCAGGAGCTGATCCTGGCGGGCCGCGGCTTTGAGGAGATCGTCAGCGAGATCGAGGCGTACCACAAGCGCTCCTTTCTGGTGTTCTCCCTGCAGTCGCTGCACAGCCTCGTCGCCAACGGCCGCGTGAGTCCGGCGGTGGGCGCGCTGGTGGGCCTGCTGGGCATCCGTGTGGTGGGCCGCGCGAGCGAGGAGGGCACGCTGGAGCCCCTGAGCAAGGTGCGCGGCGACCGCAAGGCGCTGCCGGAGATCATCCGCATCATGAAGGAACTGGGCTGGAAGGGCGGCCGCGTCCGCATCGCCCACAACGAGAACCCCGCCATGGCGGAAACCCTGTGCAGCATGCTCAAGGCGCTGTACGAAAAGCTGGACGTGACCATCGACCGCTGCCGCGGCCTGTGCTCCTATTATGCGGAGCGCGGCGGCGTGCTGGTGGGCTTCGAGGGCTGATGGATCAGAACGGGCGGCAGTACGCGGCCCGTTTTTTTCTTTTCCCTTCCTCTTGCCAGCGCTGCAAATCGGGTGTACAATGAGGAGGTTGTCATTTCAATTCTCATGAGGAGCGATCGACCATGCGCCGTATTCTGTGCCTTCTGCTGGCTCTGTGCTGCCTGCTTCCTGTGTTCGCCTGTGCGGAAAAGCCCCTGACCCTGCTGACCGCCGATACCGAGGAGGAGGTCAACCAGTTCGTCCTGCTGCCCACGGACAGCGTGGAGCTGCCCGCCCCGGAGGCCGGCAAGATCCGTTTCATTTCCCTCAACCGCAAGGACCCTGCGTTCCGCGAGATCTCCTGGCGGTCGGAGAACTACAACCTGACCATCAAGCGCGACGCGAAGGGCAATACCTACGTCGCCGACTTCACCAACATGCACAGCCGCGCGGTGTACAGCATGGCGCTGAGCTATCTGGGCATTGACGTGACGCCGGTGATGATCAGCGAGATCGCCGGTTCCCGCGATGTGCGCGCGCCCTTTGACGCGGTGACGAGCAAGCTGGACAATGTTGAGCGCGTGGAGCCCTACTCCCACCACTTCGACACCATGGTGCACAATTACCTCACCAATACCAGCTATTCCCCCGTCTTCTGCGAGATCCGCAAGCCGGACGGCGCGCTGCATACCGTGCTGATCGTCGGCTACATCCCGTCCACCCGCGGCTTCATCATCTGCGACCCCGCCGCGCCCAAGCTGAACGCCGAGTATCTGCACAGCTACAAGATGGCGTGGCACGTGATGCGCCAGGCGGTGCTGTCCAGCGCGTTCTACGATGAGTTCTACGAGAGCGAGGTCGTCTCGGTGCACCAGTGGCGCCTGGTGGAGGACTGATCCCCGCATTCGCAGCCGACCCCCGGTGGTACCGGGGAGGTACCTTTGTAAGATTAGTAAATTTTTACCTTTTGTATTGCCTGATCCGTCGGTTTGCGATACAATAGGAGCATCCAGTTTGAAAGGAGGGAACGCCGTGAAACGTTGGATCTGTGGACTGCTGAGCGTGCTGCTCATGGCGCTCCTGCCGGTGACGGGCATGGCGGAAACAGCCCCTGCCTCCCTGCGCAGGGTCCAGACTGTCGAGGAGGCCGAGGCCTTCCTGCTTTATCCGCCGGAGGATGGCGTGACCGGGGTGCAGGCGGGCTATATCCGCCTGGTGTCCCAGCAGAGCGTGAATGATCCCATGTTCCGCGCTGCCTACTGGCAGGGCAGCGTCGACAACGACGATTTCGACCTGACCCGCCGGGCAAACCGCTACGGCTACCCCTATCCGTTCCATGCGGGCAACATGTGCACCCGCGCCGCCTATTCGATGGCGCTGTCCTACCTGGGCGTGGACGCTGCCCCCGGGGAGATGTCGGTGCTGACCGGCGTGCGCGATATGGACCAGCCGTATGACGAGGTGTCCGAGCTGGTGGGGGTCGAGCGGGTCGAGGCTGTTTCTGACGTCTTCGACACGCTGATGGACAACTACCTGTACAAGAAGAACTATTCCCCCGTGTATATCTACATCCGCAAGCCCGACGGCCAGCTGCATGCGCTGCTGGTGATCGCCAAGCTGAAGGAGCCCAGCAGCTATCTCGTCCTGGATTCCTCCGGCATGTGGCTCCACGGCAAGCAGCACCGCATCTATTCGGTCGTCTTCAACAGGATCCGCACGGAGATCATCAACGGTGAATTCCGCACGGACTTCGCGGGGAGCCAGGTGCTGCGGGTATACCAGTGGCGCCTGATGCCCGAGAAAAAGGGCAGGTAAACCCGGAAAACGCAGATCGTCCGCATGTGCCTGATGGCAGGTCATGCGGGCGTTTTTGTGTTTTGCGGCCTTCCACGCCACCATGGGGTCGTGAATTATCCTTCCGCGCCGTGCCGATGTGTGATACAATAATATGCAAGAGAAACTGTTCACCCACAACCGAATCGCGGAGGAATCGTCAATGGCGCTGCATGTTATGGAAGAAGCCAACCGCTGTCTTGGCTGCAAGGTCCCCCAATGCCAGAAGGGCTGCCCGATCAATACCCCCATTCCCGAGGTGATCCGCCTGCTCAAGGCCAACGAGCTGGACAAGGCTGGCCGGATGCTCTTTGAGAACAACCCGCTGACCACCGTCTGCTCCCTCATCTGCAACCACGAGGGGCAGTGCGAGGGCCACTGCGTCCTGGGACGCAAGGGGACGCCCGTGCACTTTTCCGTCATCGAGAACTATATCTCCAGCACCTATGCCTCCAAGATGGTGCAGGGCCCGCATCCCTCCAACGGGATGAAGGTCGCCATCGTCGGCTCCGGCCCGGCAGGCATCACCATCGCCATCCTCATGGCCCGCTATGGCTATCAGGTCACGATCTTCGAGGGCAAGGACAAGATCGGCGGCATCCTGCGCTACGGCATCCCGGAATTCCGCCTGCCCAAGTCCACGCTGGACGACATCCAGTACCGCCATCTGGAGCTCAAGGGCATCAAGATCCGCCCCAACACCCGCATTGGCGACGCCATCGGCGTGGACGACCTGTTCCGCGACGGCTACAAGGCCATCTTCATCGGCACCGGCGTGTGGAAGGCCAACACCCTGCGCATCAAGGGCGAATCCTTCGGCCATGTGCACTATGCCATCAACTACCTCAACAACCCGGACGTGTACAAGTTGGGCGAAAGGGTAATCGTCATCGGCGCGGGCAACGCGGCCATGGACGTGGCCCGCACGGCGCTGCGCCACGGCAGCCGCCAGCTGACCTGCTTCTCCCTGACCAAAGCCGTCGCCGCCAGCCAGTACGAGGTCAGCTATGCCAAGCTGGAGGGCGTGGCCTTCGAGTACAACAAGAAGCCCGTTGAGATCACCGACGACGGCGTGATCTTCCGCGACGTGATCGAGGGCGAGGACGGCAGCCTGACCGAGGTGGAGGGCAGCGATACCCTGTATCCGGCGGATTCCGTCATCATCTCCATCTCCCAGGGCCCGCAGAACATCATCACCCGCACCACCACCGGCCTGAACGCCAACCAGCGCGGCCTGCTCGTCGCGGACGAGAACGGCCACACCAGCCGCCCCGGCGTGTTTGCCTCGGGCGATGCGGTCAACGGTGCGCGCACGGTCGTCGAGGCGGTCGCCCACTCCAAGCGCGTCGCGGAGGCGATGCACGCCTACATCCAGAGCCAGCTGACAGCCGAATAAACATGGAACAGAATACAGGCCGCGATCCCGGAAATGCAGGGTCGCGGCCTGTTTGCGCTGTATGCGTGGATGTGCTCATTCGTCGGGATCGCAGGGTACGGTGCTGAAGTCCCGAAGGGGCGCGCCGCCGGAGATCGGCAGGGACAGCTGCGAAAGCCAGTGGTTGGGGCCGCCGTCGCCGGGCTCGTACCAGACGGAGGTGACGGCTTTTTGGAGGAGCCAGTTTTCGCCCGAGAAGGTCAGGCCGAGGGCGGTCTCGCTGCCCACCTGCAGGGTCAGGGTGAAGGCGTCGCCGATGAGCTTCATGTCCAGGGGGATCAGGCTTTCGGGCCAGAAGATCTCGCAGGAGCCGTAGAGGCAGTCGTTCGTCCACAGGAGGGTCAACGAGTCGCCCGTGCGGCGGAAGCAGCACAGGTACCACTCGTCGTACCAGCCGTCAGTCTCCCGCGTGGCGAAGGCGAAGACCGTATCCGCACCGTAGCTGACGCAGGGGAAGCCGGATTCGTTCCGGCACACCGCCGCGCCGGGGAGCTCCCTGTCCAGCACGGACTGCACCAGCGCGGTCATGGCGGACAGGTCGGTGCCGCCGCGCGCGTCCTCGATGACGTAGGGATAGCCGCTGCGCTCGGCGAATTTCGCGGCCTCCGTCCCGGCGGGGGCGTGGACGGTCATGTGCTCCTGACCGGGGTCGATGTGGTTGAAGCCGTAGATGAAGTCGAAGCCCCAGCCCTCGTCCACCGATTCGCCGCCCATGGTCAGCAAGGATGCGGGCAGGTACAGGTCGGTGAGGTTGGCGTTGAAGCAGAAGCACTCGTCGCCCAGGTCCGTCACGCCCTCCGGGATGACGATGGTTCCGTGCAGGTCGGCGGCGCAGAAGGCCCATTGCGGGATCTCCGTCAGGCCCTCGGGGAGGGTCAGCTGCTGCACATAGGTGCACTCGAAGGCGCTCGTGCCCAGGGCTTCCAGCGTGGCGGGCATGTCCACCACGCGGAGGTTCTGGCAGTAGGCGAAGGCCTCGTCGCCGATGACGCGCACGCTCTGCGGCAGGGTCACGCGGACGAGGGAGCTGTTGCCCTCAAAGGCGTTGGGCGCGATGATTTCGATGCCGTCCGGGACGGTGTAGTGTGCGTCGGTGCGGCTCTCCGGGTAACGGAGGAGGGTGTTGCCCTCGATGAGGACGGCAGGCTGCTCTCCTTCGACCAGCGAATAGCTGTACAGGGGGATGGGCGTGTCGTAAGCCGTGCGGCTTTCCGCAGACCAGCCGCTGCCGTCCGGCACGAGCAGCTCCATGGCGGTCACGAACCATTCGCCCCAGCCGTTGACGTCATAGGCGGCCTCCAGCAGCACGCTCTTTTCGCCCCAGCCCAGCACGATCGTCAGGTTCTCGTCCACCAGCCAGATATTGTGCGGGATCAGCCCCTCGTCCACGCCGAAGAGCGGCCCGCCCATGCATCCCGTCCAGCCCAGTTCGTCCCAGATCCGGGTGAAGCAATGCAGATAAACTTCCCCGCCATCCGACAGCAGTGCAAAAGCGAAGTCGCTGCTGTAGGTCAGCATGGGCCTGCCATGCTCGTCCGTGCAGAGCACGGAGCCATCCCAGTCGTCCGGCAACTCAAGCTGCTGCGCGACCGTTTGCGTGCTGGTAGGCCGATAGGCAGATTCGATGATATAGGGATGCCCCGAAAGCCGGGCAAATGTCGCGCCGTCATCATGTTCAGCATGGAGCATGAGGGCCGGATCGTCGCTGACGTCGCCGAAGTCCCAGCCTTCCTCCAGGTCCCTGCCGGCGATGGTATCCAGCGTCCCCGGCAGGTACACATCCGTCAGGCAGGGCGTCTGCATCAGCAGCTCCGGAGCAAGCTCCTTCACGCCCAGGGGAATGCGCAGTGTGGTCAGCTTTGTCCCGACGAAGGCGCCCTGTCCGATGGAATGCATCCGCTCGGGCATGTCGATGCGCTGAAGGTTTTCGCAATACTGGAATGCTGCCGCGCCGATGTAATCCACGCTTTCCGGCAGGGTGATGCTGGTGAGATACGGATTCTGGAAGAATGCGCCGTCGCCGATGATTTCGACGCCGTCCGGGACGGTGTAGTGCGCGTCCGTGCGGCTCTCCGGGTAACGGAGGAGGGTGTTGCCCTCGATGAGGACGGGCTCCTGCGCGGCCGCGGAGAGGGTGAAGTGGTCCAGCAGAGGCGGCGTGTCGTGCCAGGTGGTCAGGTACAGCCGCTCGTCCGGGGAGAACCAGTTGTCGGTGGGCATGAGGACGGTGTGCCCGGTGACATACCAGTTGCCGCTGCCGGGATAGAAGTCCTGCCGGGCGGTGACGGACAGGTCGTTTTCGCCCCAGTGCAGCAGGAGCTCAAGCAGGACGGCGCCGTCCTCCTCGCTCAGGTACAGGTCGGCGGGGATGAGGCCCTCTGTGCCGAAGAGGGGCTCGGCGGTCCGCCAGGCTTCGTGCCAGACGTCGTAGGTTTTGCTGAAAAAGCACAGGGACATGCGCGCGCCGTCAGTCATGAAGGCGATGGCCTCGCCGCCGGAGAAGGCGAAAAGGGGCTGACCGTCGTCGCCCGTGCAGATGACCCAGCCTTCGTCCATCGCGGCGGTGCAGGCGGCGCGGATGTCCCCGGCGGTCTCCGGGGCGTTCCGGTCCGCCAGCGCCGGAAGCGCCATGCACAGACACATAAGCAGGCAGATAAACAGCTTCTTCATCGCGATTCCTCCTTTACCATGAGGCCTCCTCCGTTTCCAGCCAGTTGCCGGGGTGGCAGCAGGACAGACGGCACCAGTCGGCCAGATCCCGGTGCCGGAACGCCAGCAGCGGCATGAGCCGCCCGTCCGCTGCGGCGGTGTACACGCCGAGCTGCTGAACGGTCCAGTCGCTGTGGTATCCGTCGCATTCCAGCAGCAGGGAGACGTTCTCCATCAGATCCAGCTGAAGGAGGAAGGAGCTGTCCTGCAGCGTCATGACGGACGGCAGCAGCCCGCCCGACCAGGCCGCGCCGCCCTCTCCGAAGGACAGGGACTGATAATAGGACAGCAGCAGATCGTTGTGCCATGCCAGCGACATTGTGCCCTCATGGGGGACGAAGCAGCACAGGGTCAGCAGGCCGTCCGTCCGGCGCGCGATGCAGAAGACGTCCTGCTGGGTGACGCGGGTGAGGACATAGCGGCCGTCCGGATACTGGCAGACCTTCGCGCCGGGCAGGTCCGCCCCGGCCATCGCGTTTTCCATACATGCTGCCAGTTCCTGCGGGCCCATGGTCAGGTAGCGGTCGTCAAAGGGGCGCGGGCCGTCCGCACGGGCGGCGGGCAGCAGGTACAGCAGCGCCATAAGGAGCGGCAGAATCCGTTTCATCATCGTGGTTATCCTCCGTGTCGTGTCAGCCCTCGTCCGTTTCCAGCCAGATGAAGGGCGCGTAGGTCTCCAGCAGGATGCCGGGGGCGAGCATGTCCTCGGTCATGCGGAGAATGTGCGGGGTGTACCAGTTCCTGCCGTTGTCCTCGATCAGGTGGAGCTCGGCCAGCTCCCAGCTGCCTTCGCGGGGTTCAAAGTAGGTTTGCAGGGTCAGGCCCTCGCGGAGCGTGACGGCGATGGTCAGCCAGTCCTCGCGGATCGTCATGATGTGGGGGACATAGCCGCCCTCCCATTGCACGCTCTGTCGGGTATACTGCCGCGTCTGCGCCTGCGAGAGCATTTCGTCGTTGCGGAAACGGAGCGTGAGGGTATCGCCGGCGCGGTCGAACAGGCACAGGGTCAGCATGCCGTCCGGGAGCTGCACGGCGGCAAGCACCGCATTCGCGCTGTAAGCCACGGCGGGCAGGTCGATGCGGCTGATGCAGACCTTCGCACCGGGAAGCTCGCGATCCAGCCACGCCTGCACCCAGGAGGTCACGGCAGCCCGGTCGGTGCCGCCCCGCGCGTCTTCGATCACATAGGGTTGGCCGGATTGCCGGGCGAATTGCGCCGCTGCCGTGCCCTCCGGGGCGTGCAGGACGAGCTGGTAGTCCTGATCATGCCAGTTGTTGCCGCCCCAGAGGTCCCAGATGCAGTGCGCAGGCCCGATGGGCTGATCGTGGATGGTCGCCAGCGTCGAGGGCAGGTACAGATCCAGCAGCCCCCGCTGATGCACAAAGGGCTCATGATCGATGTTGGTCACGCCCTCCGGGATGACCACCGTCCCCTTCAGGCTTGCACCGGCGAAGGCCAGCCAGCCGATGCTGGTGATGCCCTCGGGCAAATCGAGGCTCGTCAGGCCGGTCTGATAAAAGGCCATGTCGCCGATATAGCGCATCCTGTCCGGCAGGTCGACGGTTTCCAGCGCGTGACAGTCTGCGAAGCTGTCATCGCAGATCGTGTGCACGCTGTCCGGCAGTGTCACGCGGCGCAGATATTCCGCGCCGCAGAAAGCCGCTTCGCCGATGACCTCCACGCCTTCGGGGACGGTGTAGTGCTCGTCGGCCTTGTCCGCCGGATAATCGATCAACGTCCTGCCGTCGGCGGAGAAGGTCACGCCGCCGATGACGATGGTCTCCTCCGCACAGGCGGGGAGGAGCGCGCACAGGCAGACCAGCAGGAGCAGCAGCCGTTTCATCATGGAGCAAACCACCTTTCTGCCAATTATAACGCAAAAGGGCCGGAAAACGTTCCATCCCTTGACAAAAAAGCGGTTCCGGGCTACCATATCCGGCGGAAAGAGAGGATGGATCGGATGAAAACTCCTGTCAGGATCGGTCTTGCGCTCCTGGGCGCGTTCATTCAGGCGATGGGGCTGTGCAACATCCACGCCTTCGCGGAGGTGACGGAGGGCGGCGTGCTGGGCGCGACGCTGCTGATCGAGCATTGGCTGCATGTGTCGCCGGCGCTGTCGGCGCTGGTGCTGAACGTGCTGTGCTACGTGATCGGCTGGAAGACGCTGGGGAAGGGATTCCTGGCGTATTCCGCCCTGTGCGGCGCGGCCTATTCGGTGTTCTATGCGCTTATGGAGCCCTTTGCGCCGCTGTGGCCGGGGCTGGTGACCTCGCCGCTGTGGTCGGCGGTCGTGGGCGCGGTCTTCATCGGCGTGGGCGCGGGCCTGTGCGTGCGGGTCGGCGGCGCGCCCGGCGGTGACGATGCGCTGGCGATGGCCGTCTCGCGCCTGACGAAGGTCGACATCCAGTGGGTGTACCTCTTCACAGACGCGCTGGTGCTGGGCCTGTCCGTGAGCTACATTCCGCTGGGGAAGCTGGCGTATTCGCTGCTGACGGTGGTGCTGTCCGGGCAGATCATCGGCTGGATCCAGAAGATCGGCGCGAAAGGGAAGGAAGCATAAGGCGGAATATGCTGAAAAGGGCGGACGGCAGTGGGGAAAGACCTCACTTGCCGCCCGCCCTTTGTGACCGTTTGGAGACGCTGCCGGCAGCCGGGGATGCGAATTCGGCGATGGAAAAAGAAAAGGACTTGCATTTCTGCAAGTCCTTAAGTGGAGCATCACTTGACAAATCCGAACCAAAGGCCTGATGGACGGCATCGAGCGAAATCGTCTCGGTGCCGTCCTTGTAGTTGTAGGTCATCACCAACCGGTCATCATAAACATACACGCTGTTGACGAAAGTGTCAATGATTTGTTTCTGATATTCCAGATCGTCCGGATCGCCGTACTTGAACCGGCTGATCCACGTGACAATCTGCTCCTTGGTGAACCTGGGCTTTTGCAGCTGCTCCTGCAGGATGCTGACGTTCAGCTCCTCACGGCGCACCTCCAAATCCTGCAGACGCTGCTTTGTTGAGGGCGTGATAATGCCAGCCTCGATGGCGTTCAGCATGTTCTGGATGGACTTCTCGCACTCTCTCAGCTGCTGCTTCAGCGATGGCAGCAGGGTGCTTTCCTTGTCCTGATAAGCAATCAGCGCGTCAGCAATGCGGTCGATCACATCATCATGCAGCACGCGCGAGATGGTCGCTGTGACCACGGTGCGCTCGATCCAGCGCTTCTTGACGGCCTTCAGCGTGCAGCCCTGCTTCCGCTTTGCTCCGCCACACTTGTAGTAATAGTGAACCTCGCCATTGCGGCTCCTGCCGCTCTCGCCCGCCAGCATGCGCCCGCAGTGACCACAGAACAGCTTCGTAGTCAGCAGATATTCCTCGTCTGCCTTGGCACGGGCGGGGGCGTGGCGGTTGACCTCCATCCGCCGCTGCACACGGTCGAACAGCTCCACGTCGATAATGACAGGCAACTTGTCCGGAATGACGATCTTGCCATACCGGTATTCACCAATGTACTTCCGATTCTTCAGCACTGTGCCCAGGCTCCCGATCCGGAACGGCAAGCCCTTCGCAGTGCGGATGCCCCGCTCATTGAGGGAAGCCACGATATCCGTCATGCTTTCCCCTTTGTCATACCGCTGGAAGATCTCCTGCACAATGGGCGCAGTGATCGGATCAAGCTCCATGACGCCGTCCGGGCCCTTCCGCAGCCCCAGCGGTACCGTGCCGCCGTTATTCTTTCCCTTCATAGCATTCTCCATCTGGCCGCGCTGGATTTTCACAGACAGCTCGGCGGAATAGTATTCAGACAGGCCCTCCAGCAGAGATTCAAGCAGGATGCCCTCGGGACTGTCGCTGATGTTCTCGGTGGCGGAAATGACCTTGACGCCGTTCTTCTTCAGAATGTGCTTGTAGGTCGCGCTGTCATAGCGGTCACGGGAGAAGCGATCCAGCTTCCACACGATGATTGCATCAAACAGCCGCTTCTCGCTGTCGTTGATCATCCGCTGAAAGTCGGGGCGGTCTGCTGTTCGTGCGGACATGGCGCGGTCGATGTAGTTGCCGATAATGGTGATGCCGCTGCGTTCAGCATAGGCCATACACTCGCGCAGCTGGCCCTCGATGCTCTCCTCGCGCTGGCTGTCCGAAGAGTAGCGCGCATAAATCACACCAGTCATAGGTTCACCTCCAATCTGCTGTGTTCGGCATGTAGCCGGTTTTGATATGGTGCAAGGCGGATGATTCCAGTTTCTGCGCCCTTCGTTTAGTCAGATGATACCGCCGGGCCGCCTCTGCATGGGACAGCGGTGCGTCGTCACCGAAGCCATAGCGGACGCTGATCCAGGCATTTTCCCGCACCGACAATTTCTCCATTGCGGCCTGGATTCGCTGTGTATTCTCCTTCTGCAGATATATGAATGCCAATGGCATCAAGGCTGCAGATCATGATCGCATCGCCAATGAATTGCAGCAGCTGCTTGATGAACAGGCACAGCTTCGTGCGTCGCTCATGGAACAGAATGTTGATCCTGAGCTGATTGAGCGCATCTGCTACTGTGTAGATACGGTCATCAAGGCTGGTGAGAAGCCGAGGCAAAGGGAGTCGATCAGGGCGCAGCTGGCTGAAAAGCATGATCAGAACGTGGGTGTTCCAAGCCAACAGATTGAGGAAAGGAGGTTTGCAGAAGTCGTGCGCAACAGATCCTTGTAAGCATGGCTTGTGCCCGGCCAAGAGCATCGGGCATCCACTTTTACATCGCGGTCTTGGGTATCTTTTGCAGCGCTGCGTTCAATTCAAGCACTGCTTCGGCGGATATGGAATCTCCCGCCTGCTTGAGCAGGCTTTCCAGCGTCATTTCTGCCATCATGCGCTGCAGCATGGCATTGCCGCTGGTCGCTTCGGCTACGTCGCCGCGCCGTTTCCGTGCCTGCTGCATCAGCCTGCCCACGATGGCAGAGGTTCGGGGATCCTGCAGCAGAACGCCCATTTTATCCCGGATGGAGTAGCAGTTGGGGTCAAAGGTGTCCTGGTCGAACCAGTTGACCACGGTCTGGGCGACCTGCATACGATAGGCAGCCACAGGTCCTTCCACCCGGCAGATCGTCATCCGATCCCGGCTCCCACCGCTGACAGCTTCGACCGTGTGGCTTGCAGACAGCGGGATCCGCCAGGCAAAGCGGGTTTTTCCCTGCTGGGTGCCGTGGAGCCTGCCATCCACATAGAGGGTGACCTCCGACTGATTGCTGTATACGATGATGTCCGTTTCGGTCTCGCTGCGCTTTTCGTAGCGTTTGCCGCACAGGTGAACGAAGGGGTCGGTGCTCCAGGCGGCCTTGTACAGGTAGAAGGCGTCCTTGCGGATCTTGCGATCCATGGTCACAAGGCCCTTCTGGTTGACGCCGTGTTTGCCGCCCTCGTCGCGGCCGTCTGCGGCGAAATCGAACATATTCCACACATGGGTCGCCCACAGCCATGGGCGATCCTCAATCATCTTCAGCAAGTGCTCATGGTAGACGCATTGATAGGTCTCGGAATAATCGCCCCGTTCAGGCGATGCGCTCTGATAGGCAGGGTTGGCGTCTGCGCCATATTCCGCAAGACCGATGGCGCGATGGGGATATTCCCGGTGATACTTGTCAAAAAAGTCGTCGTTCTGCGTCAATTCGCCCAGATACCAGCCGAAATACAGATTGTAGCTGCCGATATCGGAGATCTGCGTCAAGGGGCTGTCGGTCTCCAGCATGAACACGTGCGCCATGGTCGTCAGCCGATCTGGATCCATGCGGTGGCACAGTTCATTGAGCTGGCGGTGATTCTCCAGCAGATCCTCCGTAACAGGGCTGCCTGCGCTGATCTCGTTGGAAAGCCCCCAGCAGACAATGGAGGGATGGTGGTGGCACTGGGTGATCATTTCCCGCATCTGCTGCAGCGTGTTTTCCCGGCCGCCCGGCATATGCTGCGAGATGTAGGGAATCTCTGCCCAGACAATGAGACCCAGCTCATCGCACAGGTCATAGACTGCCTGCGCCTGCTGATAATGCGCCAGCCGCACGGTGTTTGCGCCCATCTCCCGGATGATGCTCAGATCTTCACGGTGGTGCTGACAGGTGAGCGCATTGCCGATGCCCGCCCGATCCTGATGGCGGCTCACGCCCCGGAGGGGATAGGGTCTGCCGTTGAGGAAAAAGCCTGCGTCAGGATCGACCCGGATGCTGCGGCAGCCCATGCGAGTGCTGATCTGATCCCCGGAAGGGAGGGATGCTATGACGGTATACAGCCAGGGATCGTTGATGCCGTCCCACAGATGCACCTGAGGAATACGAACCTCTGCCCGGGCATGACCATTCTGCGAATTGGCCTGTACGGTCTGCCCGTCCAGGGTGATGGTTACCGGCACATCCTCGTTCTGCCAGGTTTCGATGGTGACGAGAGCATCCTTGCCCTCGATGCGGGAGGATGTCCTGATGCCCGGCGTGCCGTCCTTCAGAAGTTCGAAATGCTGCGCAGGAACACAGATGAGTGAAACGTCCCGGTAAAGGCCGCCGTAAAAGGTGAAGTCTGCCTTCTGGGGATAAACGCGGTCATTGGCGGAATTGTCCACCGCCACGCACAGCAGGTTGTCCTCCTGCAGGAAGGGGGTCATGTCGGCGCGGAAGGTGCTGTAGCCGCCCTCATGGCGGCACAGCTTCACGCCGTTGAGCCATACGTCCGCAGTCATCGCCGCGCCCTGAAACTCTATATAGACGCAATCTGCCTCCGGCCGGGGAAACGCCTTTGCATAGATGCCGGTACCCCGCCAGTAGTCATTGCCGCCGTCCTGGCCATCCTCAGCATTCCAGGTATGGGGAAGAGTGACGGTCTCCCAGTTTTCTGGGAGTGTCGAAGGAATGGCTGCGCCCTTGGCAAAGCGCCACTGGGCGTTGAAATCAAGAATCTGTCTCATGTCCAACCTCATTTCACGGGAAGAATGCTGTTCTGGCGGATCAGGCGGAGGATCCTTGCTGCGCTGCGGCGCACGTCCGCTTCATCCACAAGGCCTTCCTCCATGCCTTTGATCAGTGCCTCGATCTGATCCCGTCGTCCGGGACAGACCAGATCGCATTGGGCTGCGTGCGCCTTGAGCACATCGCCGGTGGCAGCGTGCATACAATCGCCCGGTATGGCCTTCATGGCGTCCCAGTCGCTCATCACCAGGCCGTCAAAGCCCCATTCGCTGCGCAGGATCCTGACCAGCAGATCATGGCTGTTGGTGCAGTAAACGCCGTTGATCATGTTGTAGGCAGCCATCACGGTGGCGGGCTGAGCCTCCTTCACAGCGATCTCAAAGCCCCGCAGGTAGATCTCCCGCAGCGTGCGCTCCGTCATGTTGGAGGAGGAGGCGTTGCGCTCCAGTTCGCAGCTGTTCGCCGCAAAGTGCTTCACGCTCACGCCCTTGCCGGGATGCTTCTGCACGCCCCTTGTGATGGCGCCGGCCAGCTTGCCGGAGAGCAGAGGATCCTCGGAATAATATTCAAAGGTGCGGCCGCACAGGGGATTGCGGTGGATATTCATGCCAGGCGCCAGCCAGACGGTCACACCGTAGGCATCCATCTCCGCGCCGATGGCATCGCCGATCTCTTCCATCAACGCCGTATCAAAGGTCTGGGCAAGCAGCTGCGAGCAGGGCCAGGCGGTGGCATACTGGTAGTGTACCATACCATCAGCAGGATTAACAAGCTGCCGCTGCATGGCATATTTGCTGATACCAAAGGAATACCGCTTGTAGGTCTCCACCACCTCGGGCACATTGGCAGGCTTCAGCGAGCCATCGGGCATTTCCACCACATGGGTGGTCAGGTTGAGGCCTGCAGGGCCGTCGGACAGAACCACATTGGGAATGCCGCAGCTTTCATACAGCCTGGCTGTGGTGGAGCCGGAAGCACCCATTGCCGTCACCTGCAGATCCCTTGCGGAGGTGCCTGCACCGCAGACCAGCTCGGCCAGCTGTTCCCGGGTCAGGGCATCCGCCAGCGGATCCTGCACATCGGGAAGCGCGGCATAGCTGTGCTTCGTGCAGTGGAACACACCATCCCAGCAGGTGCGCGGCAGGTGCGCCGGGATCGTCAGCCTGCGCTGCGGCGGCGTGATCTCGTCAATAGGATGCTGCGGCGGGCAGGCAGGGAAGCAGACCTCCAGCAGCTGCTCCCGGGGCAGTTCCAGAACCGCAAAGGGCTCAAGCGCCTCGCTGTGCTGACCGGTGTACAGCACATACACCCCGGCGCGAAGCACCCAGCAGGAACGAATGTCATCATAGCAAGCCAGATTTTTTGCTGGCACATCCAGCAAAAGTGTTTCTGACTGGTCAGGTGCCAACATGCTGGATTTGGCAAATGCACACAGGCGGATGGCTTCCGTTCCCTGCGGATTGTCGGGCACGGAGGCGTAGAGCTGCACGGTTTCCCGCCCGGCTGCGCTGCCTGTGTTGGTGACGCAGCACCGGATGCGGATGCCCTCGCCGTCTGCCTGTTCCAGGGCGCAGTCTGTGCGGAATGTGGTATAGCTCAGACCAAAGCCGAAGGGGAAGCGCGGCTTCACCCCGAAGGTGGTGAAAAAGCGGTAGCCCACATAGATGCCCTCGTTGTATTCCTGGTTATGGGGGTCGCCGCCCAGATAGGAATAGGTGCTGTTGCTGGGCAGGTCGGCAAATTCCCGGGCCCAGCTGGTGGCAAGGCGGCCGCTGAAGTTGGCCTCGCCGCAGAGTAGCGCAGCCAGGGCGCTGCCGCCCTCCTCGCCGCCCTGCACATAGTAGACCACCGCATCAACCTTGAGATGATCCATAAAGCTGACGTCCACAACGCCGCCGGCATTGATGACCACCACCAGATGCTTATAGGCCTTGCTCAGCGTTTCCAGGCATTCCTGTTCCACGTCATCCAGGCGGTAATCCCCCTGGATATCCTGCCGGTCATTGCCCTCGCCTGCCTGCCGGGCCAGCACGAAAATGGCCGTATCGCAGTCGGTCAGGTCGTCGGGCGTGATGGGATAGCCGGTGGGATGCTTAAAGGGCGGGATCATGCCCAGGATCTGATAGAAGTCCGTGATCCCCTTCACTTTTTCCTCCATGGCCAAACGATATTCCTCATAGCATTCGTCATAAAAGCGGTCAAACCGATCCAGCCAGGAGGTGGTGGTGATCTCAAACCCGGCGGCGAGCAGCCCTTCCTCGATGGTAACGCTGTGCCGCTCATGCACCGCGCCGGAGCCGATGCCGCCCTTGACGGTCTTGCGGGCGCCGGCACCGTACAGGGCGATCCGGCGATCACGCAGCGGCAGCACGCCGTCGTTTTTCAAAAGCACGATGCCTTCCTCTGCCGCGCGGCGGGCAAGAGCACGGTTGTGCAGCTCCCATTCCGTGGGCTTCGGACAGGTTCCGGCGGTGATGATGCTTTTCATATGGCGTTCCTCCCTTGTGTTGGTAGGTCTGCTGGTTCATGTCGATCTTGCTCTTGCGGGAGGTATCCTTGGGGGAGATCAGATAATCCACGTTCTCGGGGATGGTGGCGCTGGTTTCGTAGAGCACCCACAGATCCATGCTGTGCTGCAGCAGGGCGGAGCGGGCCTCCAGGGTCTGACGCACATCATAGGGGAAGCCCTTGGTGATACGGTTCATCTTCATGGCATTGCCCAGCAGCACGTCCACATTCTGGGTGTAGATGGGATCGCCGTTGTTCTCGTCCCACAAGCCGTCCTCCAGGCCGAACTTCAGATACATCTGCTTCCAGGGGGTATCGTCAGGCATTTCGGTCATCATTTCGCGGGAGAAGCCGTTGTGGCCGAAGTTGGCGGTGTCCGGATCATACATGCTGTCCAGGAAGGCGAAGAGGACAGCCAAATCCTTCTCCTCCGCCTTGGGGGTGATGGCCATGCCGATGGTCATTTCCGGCTTGAAATAGTAGGCGTTGGGTTCCTTGTTCTGATGCTCCGCGGGGCCGTAGACATCGTTGATGGGCTGGGGTGCGCCATAGACCATGATGCCGTCCGTCCAGGGGGTATCGATGTCCATGCCGCCACCGATCTCGCTCTGACGGCCCTGCCACATGCCCACCTTGCCCTGATGGACGCTCTTGGAGTCGATGACGTAGAACATATCGCCGCTGCGCTGGGCAAAGGACTTGTCCAGCCAGCCCTTATTCCACCAAGTGTTCATGCACTGCAGGTAGGTGCGCATCACATCGGAGGTGCCGCCATAGGCAGCGTTGCCGTTTTCGTCCCGGTACCACCAGGGGGTGCCGCCGCCAAAGCCGCTGTACAGGTCACCCACGCCCATTACGCCGTGGTAGTACAAGCTGATGCAGTAGCCGTCCGTGATACCAAGATCGGCCATGGCACGGGTAAAGATTTCAAACATCCATTCCCAGTCGGAAATGTAGTAGGGATCGGTCTTGCCGCAGGGGAAGACAACATCATCCGTCCAGATGCCGTTTTCATCCACACTCCAGGTAAAGGCTTCGCCGGTCACGGGATGCGTGCCGTATTTGGCGATCCAGTCGCGGCGGTAGCAGTAGCCTTCGAAGGGTTCGGAGAGCATACAGTTGGTCAGGAAGAGAATCTTTTTCTCATCGCCGACATAGCTCCAGGCGAACTCGTTGACCGCAGGATTCTCCGCCAGCAGCTTCATGTAATTGGGCATGTACTTCTCGACATAAGGAGTCATGTCGATGATGTATCCGTCTTCATACAGGGTAGCGGCGGTATAATCGCTGTAGTTCAGGTCGATGATATCCGCCAGGTCACCGGTGGAGAGCATATTGTTGAAGTTCTCCTTTTCCGAGCCGGAGATGCCCTGCCAGAATTCCAGATTCAGCTTCTTGCCGGCGTAGGGCTGCTGAAGCAGGTACTGCAGCACCGGATTCTCCGAATAGTTATCGTAATAGGAGGTGTCTTCGCCGCGGGCGATCCACCAGGTGAAGGTTTCGGTTTCTTCTGCATGACCGATGGCAGCCGTACCAAGCAGCAGCATCAGAGCCAGCACAAAGGCAAGCATTTTCTTCATTTTGAGTCCTCCTTGTTGGTCGGTAGCAGGAACGTTGAATGCAGGGAGTGTACAAAATGGTGTATTATCTCCCTTTGTGTACATAGTTTAGCATGGTTCTCTCCTTGGCAAATTCATTTTATTGTGATAAAATACAATAAATTAACCAATGTGAGGAATATCCATGGAACGCACACAGCTTCTGGAAGAATTCGTAAAGCTGTCTAAGATCTCTATCCGGATCGTCCGGCCGGATGGTATGCGGCAGCTGGGCAGATGGCTTGACGATGAAGATCTTTTTCCGCCGGTGGAAAAGCTGCTGAGCAATACGGAATTGGAAGCAGTTTATACCGTTTCGCCGGAGCACGTGGCCTTTGGGCTGATCAGGCACGAAGAAGAATACCTCTTCTGCGGGCCGGCTCCTGCTGTGGATATGACTCCGCAAATGATCAACGAAGCACTGGCCTACATTGGCTACCCCGAAAGCGAAGCCAACCGCTATGCCCGATCCGTGCGATATATCCCGGTGCGTGATATCACCCGTTTTCATGAAACGCTGCGGTTCATTTCCCTGCTGTATTGGGGCGTAGAGCCGGAGCCGTATAAGTATGTGGATTATCCCCAGCCGGAAAAGAATGCGCGGATCGTGCCCATTGCCAAGCTGTCCGTTCCGGGACATGATGTCTTTGCACCAGATCCGCTGAATTTCGGATCAACAATATACGCTGCCATTATCCAGGGCAGTGTGGAATCGATAGAAAAAAGCATAAGCCAGATGCGTTCCATTTTCCCGCCGGAGTACGAGTATACGCTTACGCTGGATGATATGCATGACAAGTTTGTGATGGCGCTGGCCCAGGGAACCTATGCCGCCATGTACAGCGGCGTCAGCTATACAGCATGTGAAGCACTAACGGCACACTATCTGCAGCTGCTGCGCAAAACCACCACCTTCCGGCAAATGGTGCGTCTTTTCAAAACGATGCTGCTGGAATGTGCCAGCCTGGTCCATCAGACGCAGATGATTCCCAGCGATGATCCTTTAACCCGCCTTGTCTGCCGGGATGTAGAAAACCATCTGCATGAAAAAAACACTCCAACCTTGATTGCTGAAAGGTTGGGGATCACCGTATCTTATCTGTGCAAGCAATTCAAGCTACATAGCAGGAAAACTCTGTCCACCTACATCAATGAGCGAAAGGTTGTTGAAGCGAAAAGATTATTATCCGAACAGCATATGACCGTCACAGATGTAGCCATGCAGATGGGGTATTCCACCCCCAACTATTTCAGCACCGTGTTTCGCCAGATTACAGGCATGACACCGCTGCAATACACACAAAAGCATATGCCGAAGATCCGCTGATGGCAAAGACTATCGTATTTTGGTATGTTGCGGATCATCAAAGTTACATCTATGTATCGCTGAAGGCGCAGTGTCAATGAGTACAAACTCAGGGCGATGCATCAATGCACCGCCCTGGGTTTTTCGCTGTGTTTGTCAAAGAGGCTTCATATCTTTTCATAGAAATAAAGAAATCCGAACCCGTTTCCAACCGGAATCAGGTTCGGATTTCTCCTGTGAAGTGGAGCATAGCGGATTCGAACCGCTGACCCCAACACTGCCAGTGTTGTGCGCTACCAGCTGCGCTAATGCCCCGTCAACGAAATTTAGTATATCACAGTTCCGGGGGTAAGTCAATAGGGAAAATGAAAAAAATCGAAAAAATTTGATATTCTTTTGATTGGCGTCGGAAGCACGGGAAATCCCCTGCCCGGAGCGTGTTGGGCAGGGGACAGGGCATCAGTGGTTCAGGGTCTCCAGCGGATCGGCGCCCATGTCGATGTCGAGGCTGCCGGAGCGGATGAAGCCGCGGGTCAGCTTGCCGTTGACGGTCACTTCCACGTAGTCCCAGGCGGAGTGGTTGTAGAAGCGGGTCAGGTAGGTGACCTCGGTGTTGGGGCGCAGGGTGGCGATGGCGCTGCCGGTGCGGGCGGGATCGTCCGTCAGCACGCAGGATTCCACCGTCTTGGCGGGGTCGTAGGAGAAGAGCAGGTAGGGAACGTTGGGCATGCCGCCGCGCAGCTTGGCGGTGTCCACGTAGCCCACGCGGACGGAGCCGTTGTTCGTCTCGTACATCAGCAGCAGCCAGCCGCTCTCCACGCCCGCGGCATAGATCGCGCCGTTGGTGCTGACCTCGGCCTTGCCGTTCGCGCCGCGCCAGGAGGCGGTGCTGGGCGCGGAGTACACATACAGCACCTGATTGGCGCGCAGCTCGATGTAATCAAAGCCCTGCAGCACCTCGAAGCCGGTGGAGAAGTTGTCCCAGATGGACAGGCCCCAGTCGTTGTACTTCTTGTAGGCACGGACCTCCTTGATCAGATCGTAGTTGTACCACTCGACGTCGGAGATGTAGGGGTACACGGCGGTCTGGTTGTCGGGGTTGTCGTTGGGGGTGTACCAGGGCATGGTGCTGAAGTAGTAGTCATAGTCCTGACCGGGGTTGAAGTTGTAGCCGTGGCGGGCGAAGATCTCGTTGAAGGCGTAGCCGAGGGACTCGTAGTCCCACATTTCGACTTCCTCACGGGTCAGGCGGCGCTTGTCGCTTTCCGGCAGGACGTACATGCGGTCGGCGAAGGCGGTGCCCAGCGCGGTCAGATAGAGAATCATGGCCAGCATGGAGACGAGAAGCTTTTTCATTGTGGTTTCCTCCTCATTCATCAGCGGCCAACATCCGGCGGAAAGTCGGATGGATTGGCTGCTTTTGTACCATTTGAGAATAATATACAACAAATCTGACGGGTTGTCAATTCCGGCAGCCGGTCAGCGCCATGGCTTCGCGGGGAAGCCGTGTCACTTCTGTCAACGCAGGCGGAGAGGCGTTTTTTCACTTTGGCAGGATTTTTTTATTTCGGGGCGAATAAAAAATGGAAATGAATCTGCACAGAAGAAAGGAGGGAAAGCGGTTGAGCAGCTTTGACCGGGAGCCGGAGAACGGGCAGACCGGCTCCGGGAAACGGCGTGTCACCCCGGTGGAGGCCCCGCAGTCCGGCAGCGGAAAGCGGCGTGCACACACCGGCAGCGCCAAGCGGCGAAATGCCGGACGGCGGCTCTGGCCCTGGCTGATCGTGGTTGGTGCGGTGTTCCTGCTGATCGTGGCGGCTGGCTCCGGCTGGCTGACGCCCGGCGGAACACAGCTTGATGACCGGATCGCCGGAAATGGCGGCTCCGCCAGCCTGGCGGCGAATGCGCGGATCGAGAACATCGTCACGCCGCAGAACACGTCGTACTGGACGCCCACGCCGACGCTGATCCCAACGGCAACACCGACGCCTACGCCGAGTCCGACGCCCACGGCAACGCCCACGCCGAGCCCGACGCCCACGGCAACGCCGACGCCTACCCCCACGCCGAGCCCGACGCCCACGGCCACGCCGACGCCCACCCCCACGCCGAGCCCGACGCCCACGGCAACACCGACGCCCACCCCGCGACCGACGGCAACGCCGTATCCCTTCGATGCGAGCAAGACCTTCCGCGTGGACGGCGTCAGCTAC
>SVGU01000139.1 GCA_015056155.1 Clostridiales bacterium | reverse complement strand
GACAAGATGCCCCGCGCCATCATCGAGACCAAGGAAATGCAGTACGTCTACAACGACGGCGAGATGTACTACTTCATGGACGTTGAGACCTACGACCAGATCCCCCTGGCTCTGGATCAGGTGGAGGACGCCATCCCCTACGTCAAGGAAGGCACCAACGTCACCATGCGCTTCTTCAAGGGCTCTCCCTTCTCCGTCGAGGCTCCCAACTTCGTGACCCTGGAGATCACCGATACCGAGCCCGGCTTCAAGGGCGATACCGCCAACAACACCTACAAGCCCGCCACCATGGAGACCGGCCTGACCCTGCAGGTCCCGCTGTTCTGCAACATCGGCGAGCTGATTCGCATCGACACCCGTACCGGCGAGTACATGGAGCGCGCGAAGTAATCACTGCGCTTCCTGGGCGGACAGATCCCAACATGCCATATGCTGCCCGGCGGACGTGAGTCTTGCCGGGCAGATCACATCCACAGAAAAACAGATCCGGGAGGGATAACGATGAGCAACCTGATGGACCGCGTCAGCCGCCTGAAGAGCATGGCCGGCGCAATGAACCTGAACATGGACGAGGACGCCAGCCGCCTGATGCTGGAGATGCTGGGCCTGATGGGCGAGATGGCGAAGGAAATGCAGCGCATGGCCGACGCCCACAGCGAGCTGAATGAGTATGTCGAATCCCTTGATGACGATCTGGCCGATCTCGCCGAGTCCCTGCTGGACGGCGAAGAGGAGGAGCTGGAGGATGATACCTTTGCTGGCGAGGTCGATGAGGACGACGAGGACGCGGAGGAGCTGGACGAGGGTGAGATGATCATCTACGCCTGCCCCAGCTGCGGCCACGAGATCGAGTTTGATCCCTCGGATGTGGATTTCGACGAGGATTACCTTTGCCCCGCCTGCGGCAAGCCTGTTTTCCCCGAGGTCGAGGAGGACGAATAAGGCTGACGCTGTCCGGACAACCGAACAAATGAAGAGGGCTGTCGCTTCTGATGAGCGGCAGCCCTTTTGGTATTTACCTGAGCCCGTAGTGCGCCTTGACGTCCGCCGGCGCGATAACCTTGCCCCGCACGCGGATACTCTCCAGCACGGCGTAGAGCTGCTCCCGATCGCAGGCGGGGTCGATGTGCAGCACACCGTAGCCGGTGACGGAGAGCTGCTCGCCCTCGGCATGCATCTGAGCGATCTCCTTTGCGGTAAAGCCGGATACGCCGATGAACCAGCCGCCGCGCTCCGTGCGCTCCTCCTGGCGGCGGGTGATGCCCTCGATCGTACCGCGGTGACGGCCCAGCGCCTCCCGGATGGCCTGGTTGATGAAGTCGCTGCGGTTGGAGTAGTAGCCATTGTCCACCAGCAGATCGATCTCCGACAGGGTGGAGGTGTTGACGTTGACGGATACCTTCTCGGTATAGCTCTCCTGCGGCATGCAGATCCCTCCTTATATGCTCTGTTTGGAGCATAAATAGAATATCAAAAGGAGCGCGTGCTGTCAAGGGCATATGGAAATCCCCTCCGGGCCCTGGCGGAACCGGAGGGGAAAAGCTTACGGTGCGTCGGCAGTCAGCACCACCATGGCCGCGCAGCAGGGCGGCAGGGTGACCGTGACGGTGCCTGTGTTCTGGATGACGGCGGCGTTTTCCAGCAGGCGGATGTCGGGGGAATCGCCGTGGATGGCGTAGACCGCAGCGCTCTGCCACGCGGGGACGGAGCCGTTCAGCACCAGCACGGTCTGTTGCGCCTGGGCTGTCTTGTTGGTGACCATCACCGTCAGGCGGTTGGGGTTCGCGCTGTCGATGGCGGCGTAGGCCACGCACTTGCTGTGGTCGGGGGTCACGGCGGGCACGAGGGTATCGCCAAACGCGCTGCCCCGGCCGTCAAAGTTGGTGTAGAGGTTGATGCCGTTATACTGCCAGTCGTTGCCGCCCCAGATGAAGGCGCTGTACACGCCATTATCGGCAAAGCAGCCCAGGGTCTCGGCCTGCGCGATGGTCGCGGAGATGTCCTCGCCCCCGTAGTTGTACTCGGTGATGGCGAGCTTCGTGCCGGGGTAGTACTTCCGGATGGACTCCTGCACCAGGGGCAGCAGCGGCAGGTTGTGCTGACGCCACTGGCCGATCCAGCTGTTCTCGCGGAAGCCCTTCTCGTACAGCGTGCGCACGGATTGCAGGCGGTCGTCAAAGCCTACCCGGGCGGACTCGGAGTAGTAGTGGATATCCAGCACGTCCAGCAGGCGGACGCCCTCTGCTTCGGAGGCCTTACGCATCTCCTCCAGGTAGTAGTCCAGGTACCAGCGGTAGCCGTTGGCTTCCCTGGCGGCCTTCCAGTCGGGATCGTTCTCGTCGGCGAGGTTCTCAAAGGCGGTGAAGCCGTAGAGGGCCGGGCCGTAAACCTCGGCCGCCGGGTCGAGGGCCTTGACGACCTTCGCCGTGGCGACGGACTTGTCGATCAGCTCCTTCTCGCCTGTGGGATTGGGGTGGATGCGGGCATGGGTGTGCTGCCACAGGGCGGGCTCGTTGTCCAGGCTGTAGGCCTGCACGCCGCCGTTTTGCGAATCCCCCAGCTTGGCGATGAGGTAGTTGACGTACTCCTCCATATACACCTTGCCGTCGGTGAGGTCGGGCTTGAGGGACAATTCGCCCTCCTTGTCCGCGACGACCTCCACCCAGCGGGCGGAGGGGGCGGTGTCGGCCTCTTCCACCGTACCGGCCTTGTCGGCGGCGGCGTAGCCCGCCAGTTGCAGGGTGGTCAGGCGGTAGTCGATCCCCTTGGCCCGGGCGATCTTCACGAAGCTGGTGCCCACATAGCCCGGCGTGGTCATGGAGGACAGGTAGGTGTCGGAGTGGTGGTACCAGTCGCTGCCGGCGTTGGAGTAGTTGGTCTCCCAGTTGTAGCCGGACATGCGGTTGCCGCCCTGGCGCACGGCCGTGGCGGTGACGCTGTTATACACATTGGCGTCATTGAAGTTGTTGATGCCGTAGATCAGCGGGCTGATGGCCTTGCGCTCGCCGTTCAGGTCGATGGTGACCACGGCGGTCTCAGCCAGGGCAGCGCTCCCCAGCAAAACCAGAGCCAGGATCAAACAGAACAAACGCTTCACAACAATCACTCCTCAGGGGGGTCTTCGACCCCTTTTTATCTGCTGCCGCAGGGCGTTGGCTATATTGAGGAGTCCCGCCGCACGGAGGGTGCGGCGGGACGTGGTATTGGGGGCTTCCGGTTGACGCGTCGCGTCGCGCCCGTTGCGCGACGGGACTCCCCGCAGGAATCAACGCCGCGCGGCAGCGCAGAAACGGGTCGAAGACCCCTTATTTGGCGATGAAGTTCACCAGACGGCCGGGGACGAAGATGGTCTTGACGACGGTCTTGCCGGCGAGGATCTTTTCTACCTCGGGGTGCTTTGCCAGTTCGGTTTCGGCCACTTCCTTGGTCATGTCGGCGGGGATCATGATGCGGCTGCGGATCTTGCCGCAGACCTGCACGGCGATCTCCACCTCGGACTTGACCAGCGCCTTCTCGTCCCACTGGGGCCAGGGCTGGTAGGCCAGATCGGTGGTCTCGCCCAGGTTCCGCCACATTTCCTCGGTGATGTGGGGCGCAACGGGGTTCAGCAGGGCGATCAGCGTCTTCAGCTCCGCCTTGTTGATGGAGCCGATGGCGTAGATCTCGTTCACCAGCGTCATCATCTGCGCGATGGCGGTGTTGAACTTCATGGCCTCGAAGTCCTCGGAGACCTTCTTGATGGTCTCGTGCATGGAGTAGCGGAGCTTCTCCGTGTAC
>SVGU01000033.1 GCA_015056155.1 Clostridiales bacterium | reverse complement strand
GGCTGATGGCCGTGAAAAATGTAAGGAATGGTTTCGGCAGATGCCGAAACCGCCCCGCCCGCGCGGCAAAGCCCCGCGATACGATTACAGTCAGAGGGCCAGCGGGCCCTCCGACACATCCCAAGGAAGCTTTTTTGACAGGCTGCGGGCATCCGGTATTTGCCGGATGCCCGTTTTTGTGTGGGAAGACCGGGGATGCTGAGCGCGGACTTCCTGCATCATCTGTTATCTGTTTTCTGCACAGGAATGCCTCCAACCGCAATGGCTGGAGGCTTGCGGATCATCCGGATCCGGGGCGGGAAGATCCCGATTCATTTGTGCGGGATGCCGGGTCAGAGCAGCATCTTCAGCAGACGAATGGAATCGCGTCCATCCACTGTTCCATCCTGATTGATATCTGCACTCTGCCAGGTGATCACCGCATCAGCCCCTGCCAGATAGCGCAGGAGGCGGATGGAGTCGCGTCCGTCGATCACGCCATCGCCGTTGACGTCTCCCGGCAGCGCCTGCGAGGAGTCGATCACGTGTACTGTACACACTGCACAGGTGCCATCCAGCAGCATCGCGGCAATCCTCGTGGTTCCGGGCTTTCGGGCCTCGAAGGAGTTGAACTCCTGATCTTCCGTGTACTGATAGTAGGTAAACAGCTCGTCGTTCTCCGCTACCCAGAGCACCGGACCAGCCTTGCAGCCCGGTTCGTCATAGGATATGCGGACGCTGTATGCCCCCGTGCTTTGAATGTCCATGGTCAGCTCCCCGGCAAGATGGATGGCGCTGGGCAGTTTGTAGCCAAAGGCGCTGATCTTCACCTTCAGGCCTTCCGCGGACACGCCCGTCACTTCACAGGTGGCAGTAGGCCACAGGCAGGTAAGCACACCTTTCTCCTGATCCAGCGTGAAGCCCGCGTTGCCGGGATTGTCATGTCCAGGCGACAGATGCGTGATCGCCCATGTCACCGGGACCACATTCCCCTGATAGTCGGTGACGACCGGCAGGTAGGCGCTCATGTTCGCAGGGATCTCCATGGTGTCGCTGCCAAGGTAGAGCTGATCGTCCGCCGGCAGCACCTCCACGGTGAAGGAGGTGCTCACACCGCCATGATTGGCTGTCAGCGTCACGACCGTTACGCCAACCTTCCTGGGGTAGAGGCAGCCGGAACCGTAGATGGCGATGCTTTCGTCCGCTACCGTGACCGTCAGGTTCTGATACGCCACCGGGCCGACGTCAGATTCCGCCTCCGCCAGCCTGATCGACGGCTCGCTGACGGATACGGAAACGGACGGATGCCGCAGCCAGCGGGGGATCTGGTATACGTGGTATTTTGCCTGCAGCACGCGGCCATCCGCCAGCACTGCCTGCAGACCGCCGGAACCGCCGCCGCCCGTATGTACGCCCGTCAGCAGTCCGTCGGGCGTGCAGGTGCCGATGCTGTTGTAGGTCGTGGAGAAGGTCGCGGGATACTCCCTGCCTGTCTGATCCGTGACGCGCAGCTGGAAGGTGTAGCCGATCCCCAGCTTTTCCGGCACATGGAAGATCAGCCGGCCCGGTCCGTCTGCCACCGTCACATGGCAGGAGGCTTTCAGATACCCCGCTTTCACGGTGATCGTTGCAGAACCCGGCGCCTGGGCGATCACCCGGTCTCCCTCCAGGCGCACGCAGGGCAGATCGTATTCCGGGTTCTCCTGATCGAAGCTGATCTCATATTCGTAGTTCAGCCTGCCCTGATCGAAGCGCACCTCCAGCCCGAAGATCTCGCCGATCTCCAGCGTCAGGTCCGTCGCGTTCAGCGCCATCTGGGTGGGATTGGCCTTCACCTCAAAGGAGCGGCTGGTGGTCGTTCCGTCGCTGTTGGTGACGGTCAGCGTCACTGTGCCATAGCCGGTGGTGCGCAGATACGCGCCGTCAATGCTGGCAATGTCGCTGCCCTGGGTGATGGCCATGGGAAGCACGACCGGCACGCCTTCCGCATCAAGGATGCTGATGCGCATGTTGTCACGCCCCAGATATACATCTCCTGTGGAGATCTCAATGCGCTCACAGACAGCCTGCTGGTATACAGCGATCTTGACCGTCTTTGCCGTCATGTCCGGACCGTAGTGCCCGATGGTCACATCAAAATAGCCGGGATCAATGGCATGGAAATGGCCTGCATCCTCCGGGAAATAGCGCTTGTAGTCAACGCTCATGCCATCGCGGAATACCTGCATCAGTGCCGGCCACAGCTTCACGCTGCCATTGCCGTAATCCATCTTCAGGTCGATGGTCTCCCACTGGAATGCCTCATAAGCGCTCTGGCCAAATTCGATCCTGCTGATGTCGTCCACCACATGCACGCGAACGCTGGCGCTTTTGCCGTTATAGGCAGTGACCCTGATGGTCGTTTCACCGGTCTTCACGCCTGTGACCGTCATGGCGATCCTGCCGGTGTCCCAGTTCTGGTTCAGCTTGATGATGGCTTTGTCATATTCGACCGGGAACAGTGTGCCTGCACTGCCCTGATCCTTCAGGTGGATCGTCAGGTGCTCTGTTTTGCCCTTCTCGATGGTCAGGTCGTATGTGCTGGCCGTCACTTCGCTGATGGGCGCAAGCACCCGCAGCGCCAGCCGGAAGGTGGTCGCCTTGCCCACGCCGGCGACTTTGGGCGTGTAGGTGATCTCCAGATCGTGATCGGAGGCATAGGGCGTATCAGCCCGCATGGTGATCTGTCCCTGTGCGTCAATGGTCATGTAATCGGACAGCGAATGAAAGGTGAGGATGAAATCATCCTGCGTCAAACCTTCGCCTATCTGATCGGAATAGTCTTTGTAGACGGGGATCCGGATGTCTCCGGCAGCGCCGAACAACAGATCGCCGGTCTGTACGGTCTTTGCCTGCGCTGTGCATGGCAGCAGCGCCAGCAGCATCAGCAGCAGGACAAGGATATATCGCCTTGACCGCATGGAATACACTCCTTCCTGTGGTGGTCGGAAAGGGATGGATGGGGCAGCATGCATCCCATCATCAACCGCTTTGTCATGGAATTTTGGCGCCTTTAACAGTGCAGCCGGCTGCAACATGCGAGCCGGCTGCGGGTGGTTCAGTTGTCAGGGATCAATACTCGTCCAGCGCCATCAGCTGCTCGCAGCGTTCCAGCAGCGCCTGATAATCCGCGCCCGCTTCGCGGAAATGCGTCAGCTGGCGGATCTCGGAGCTGTAATGCAGTTCATTGCACAGGAAGATCAGGACGATTGGATCACCATCCAGCTCATTCTGAATGCTGATCGGCTGACCGAAGGCGTACTGGATCATTTCGTCGGTCTCCAGCAGCTCTGCCTCTTCCAGATCGTGCAGGATGGACAGGAACTCATTGTCCACCTTAACGCCGGAGATCACCTCATACGAGACGGTCACTGTGCCATCGTTGACCAGCACAGTCACTGTACCCACCTTGTGGATGTTGCCGGCGATCAGATCAAATTCATACTCGCCATCCACGGACAGATCGACCGGCGTGAACATGAACCACTTGTCCGTGTTCACACCAAGATCGCGGAAGCGGGGGCCGACGGAGCAGGCGGTCATGTCATAGTAGATCGCCGTCACGATGGGCAGCACTTCCGTCTCCAGCACATAGCCGCAGGCCTTGCAGCGGCGCTCCCGCATACCTTCAGTTTCGCGGGTGGGTTCCACCGTCACATGCCAGCGGCCCTGATCGTGACCGGTTGCGTCCACAGGTTCAGTCTTGATCACCACGCCGCAGGTGGTGCACGTCTGAGTCTGTTCGCCCTTCTCCGTACAGGTAGGCTGCAGCGTGACAACCATCTTGCCGGGCTTGTGGCCAGTGGCAGGGACGGGCTCGCGGGCGATCACCGCACCGCAGACGGTGCACAG
This sequence comes from Clostridiales bacterium, assembly GCA_015056155.1. Classification (GTDB taxonomy): domain Bacteria; phylum Bacillota; class Clostridia; order Christensenellales; family Aristaeellaceae; genus UBA11524. The sequence continues at coordinate 25,944 of SVGU01000033.1, read as the reverse complement.
CTGCGTCTTTTCGCCGTCCTGCTCGCAGGTCGGATCGGTTGTCTGGGTCATCTTGCCGGGCGTATGAGCAATGCCCGCAGCGGGAAGAACGCGGGAATCCAGCACTGCCGCGCATTTGGTGCAGCGCAGCTCCTCCACGCCATCCTTTTCGCAGGTAGCGGGGGAGGCCACGACCCATGTTCCCTTGTCATGGCCGGTGGCGGGGATCTCCTCGGACTTGATGGTTTCGGCGCACTTGCCGCAGATCAGGGACTTCTCGCCCTTGACGGTACAAGCGGGTTCTCTGGTGGTCTTCCAGGTGCCGTTGTCGTGGCCGGTGGCGGGGATCTCCTCGGACTTGATGGTTTCGGCGCACTTGCCGCAGATCAGGGACTTCTCGCCCTTGACGGTGCAGGCGGGTTCCTTTGTGGTCTTCCACGTGCCGTCGTCGTGGCCGGTGGCGGGGATCTCCTCGGACTTGATGGTTTCGGCGCACTTGCCGCAGATCAGGGACTTTTCGCCCTTGACGGTGCAGGCGGGTTCCCTGGTGGTCTTCCAGGTGCCGTTGTCATGGCCGGTGGCGGGGATCTCCTCAGACTGGATGGTTTCGGCGCACTTTCCGCAGATCAGGGACTTTTCGCCCTTGACGGTGCAGGTGGGTTCCTTTGTGGTCTTCCACGTGCCGTCGTCGTGGCCGGTGGCGGGGATCTCCTCAGACTTGATGGTCGCGGCGCACTTGCCGCAGATCAGGGACTTCTCGCCCTTGACGGTGCAGGCGGGTTCCTTTGTGGTCTTCCACGTGCCGTTGTCGTGGCCGGTGGCGGGGATCACTTCTGTCTTGATGATCTTCTGGCAGACGGTGCACTTCTGGCTCTTTTCGCCCTCGGCGGTGCAGCCGGGCGCTTTTGTCTGCGTCATTTCACCGGGGGTATGCGGAATGGTAGATGCGGCGATCGTTTCACGCTTGATGATCGTGCCGCACTCATTGCAGCGTTCTTCGCGCTGGCCATCGGCCGCACAGGTGGCTTCCTTCACGGTGCTCCAGGTGGTCTGGGCATGCTGGCAGGCAGTCACAATCACCGATCCGCCGGATGCGGACGCCGAGCCGGGATTCTCGTTGATGTCCCAGCACTCAACGACACTCGCGCCGACGGTATAGGTGCCGGGCTGCGCATTGTCCTTGATGCGGAAGGTCGCCGTGCCGATCTGGCCGGAGGCGATGGGCGAGGTATCCGCCATCACCATGGTGGTGCCGCTGGCATAGCCTGCCGAGCAGGTGAGGCTCTCCAGCGTCAGGACGGAGGAATCGTAGCTGATGCGGACTTTCACATAGCAGCCGTTGGAGTTATTAAGACGAATCGGCACCGTGACCGTTTCGCCAGCCTTGGCAGCCAGCGCAGAGCCGGCCAGCGTCAGCAGAAGAAGAACCGCAGTCAGGAGAAGAAGCAGCTTTCTTTTCATGAGAGAATACCTCCATAAACGAAATTGGAAATACGACGGGGATCAAAGCATGGAAAGGAGCAGGCGGATGGAATCTCGTCCGTCTACCACACCATCGCTGTTCACATCGGCATTTGCCTCCACGATCGTTACGCCTTCGCCCACCAGATAACGCAGCAGACGGACGGTGTCGCGGCCATCCACGGTGCCATCACCGTTGACGTCGCCCGGATGAGCATCGCTGTAGCCCAGAACCGTCAGGGTATAGTAGCCCTTCACGTCCGGATCGGCGACGCTGCTGGCAATGATGGTGACTGTCTGATCGTATGCGGGCCTGGCTGCGGTAAACAGACCGAAAGCATCCACCGAGCCCGCCTGATCGTTGTCCACGGACCAGGTGACGGAATCCGAGCTGGTGCCGGGATAGTGACGCATCAGGATCTGCAGGGTCGCGCCGCCGGCCAGTGCACGGATGCGGTTCTCCGTGCTCAGGGAAATGGACTGCGGCGGTTCCAGGGGCTTTTCACCGGCTGTCACCGTGATCCGGCACTCGGCAGCCGCGCCGTTGAGAAGCACCGCGCGCAGCGTGGCGGTACCCTCCTTCAGGGCGGTGACGGTGGGCCGTCCGGTATCCGGGTTATACTCCATAAACCGGACTGCGCCGCTGTCTCCCTTGACCGACCAGGTAATGCTGCCCAGCTGGTAGCCCTGCTCCGCAATATGCAGCTCCACCTGTTTCGATTCACCGGGCTGCAGGGTGATTTCAGGCTCCCAGAAGGAGATCCTGTCCGGCAGGCGGTATGCCTGCACGCTGAACTTGCATGTGCGGCCATCCTTTGCTGTGGCGGTCACCTGCGTTGTGTAGAAGCCCCAGTAGCAGCGGATGTAGTCCACATCGCCCATGCCGTAGATGATCCTGAACGCGACGTCGCCGGTGGCTGTCACCTTGTTCGGACCGGTGATTTCGTAGCTTACGTCCACGATGTTGCCGTAATAATCCCGCACGCGGGGGAGCGGCACGGAGTATCCGTCCGGCACATAAACCCACGTCTGATCGGGATACAACACATCCGTCGGAGGCTCCACCGTTACGGTAAAGGTGCAGGACGCGCCGCCGTTGATCGCGGTGACATGCACCTGTGTGCTGCCGATCTTCATGGGGGTGAACTGTCCGCTGCTGTATCGGACGATCGCGGGATTTGCGACCTCCACGGTCACATCATAGAACGCCAGATCGCCCACGTCGCTCATGATCGTCGGCAGATAGCACAGGCTGTCATTCAGCTTGAACACCGCATTGCCTGCGCTGATCTCATTGGGGATCTGAATGACCGTCTGCTTGAACTTGATCGTATGACCGTCCTCCAGCGTGGCGGTGATCCATGCTTCGCCCTTCTTGACGCCGGTCATCAGTCCGTCGGCGGAGACCTCCACGTATTCGAAGCCGGGCTGAACCTCGAACGTTGCGGGGTAGAAGGCGCCGGCCTTGTCCACCACGCGGAGCTGGTAGGTATGCCCCACCCCGAAGGGCTCGGAGGGCTGATCGATCACCCGCGTCTTTTCGCTGTCTTCGACGATCACGCGGCAGTCGCCGTAGGAGCTGATGCCGTCCACCCGGGCCAGCACGCTCACCTCACCCGGCGACAGCGCGACGACGTCGCCGTTCTTGCTCAGCCGGATGACCGACTCGATATAGGGCTTGGACTGGGAATGATCCGTGGTGAACCAGGTCACCTCCGCCGTACCCTTGTCGAAAATCGGCATGATATTGGCAGTCTCGCCAACCTTGAGCCGGAGGACGTCATACGGCATGGTCATGGAGGTGGGGCTGTCGGAGATCTCATAGGTCATTTCGTGCGTCATCCCCATGGCAGTGGCGCGGACAGTGACCTTGCCTTCCGCCTTCGGGGTCAGCGTATTGATGCCCGTGATCTCCGCATATTCCTGTCCCTCGACGATTTCCAGCGGAACAGTCACCGCATTGCCATTGACGTCCAGAACGGTCAGCGACTGCGGAAAGCCAACCTTCAGCGGCGTACTCAGCGGCTGCAGGTATGCAGTGGCGGACCGGTCATACACGAGCAAGCGAACCGTACCGGGCAGGTATTGCTGGGTCTGTTCGTTGTACGCCCGCAGATTCAGATCGTACATGCCGGAAGCCTGCGGGACGAACGTCCGCTGATCCTTCGACAGCCAGTCGTCCGCATCGCTGTACCAGTAGGTGTTGCGCAGCACCCAGGGGCTCAGCTTGCGGTAACATCCGCCGTCCATCTCCACGGTCAGGCTGATCGTATCGCCTGTATAGCACCAGGTCTTGTCCGCTGTGACCCTGATCCAGGTCGGGAACTCCTTCACATGGATACGGACCGTGCGGGAGGTACCGTTATGCGCAGTCAGCGTAACCGTGGTCTCGCCGGCTGCAACGCCCTTGAGGGTCAGATAGCCATCCGGCTTGTAGCCCCCGTCTTTGCTGGAGAAGGATGCTGTCACATACGTCGGGTCATGCGCCAGGCTGAAGCCCGGCACGGTGTCATCGGGCTGATCCACCGTGAGCTTTGCCGTTTCACCCACGGCCAGCACCATTTCTTCTTCCTGAATGGTGAAATCCTCCACAGGCTCGTACACGCGGACGGCAACGCTGAAGATTGTCGTCTTTCCAGTGCCGCTCCGTGGACGATAATGCACAAGGTAGGTGTGCTTTCCCGGCGTTTTTGCGTCATCGGCCACGGTCACGCATCCGTTTGCATCCACGCTGATGTCCGCAGAACTGACATCGCTGTATGTGATTCGGAAATCATCTGCCGTCAGGCCTTCGCCGATCCGTCCAGGCAGCCAGGAATAATCCGGCATGGCGGAGTCGCCTCTGCCCATCAGCATGACGATGCCCGAGTCCAGAACGGTGTCCGCGACGCCTGTCCCCGCAGCAGGCAGGAACAGTGCAATGACGAGCAATACCATAAGCATCCGGAATACCCGTTTCAATCAAATCCCTCCTTTGTGATTTGCATTTCCACAATTGCAGTATACTTCGCGCAACAGACAGGCGAAATACGGAAGTTGTAAATCTTTGGCGTGACGCTGTGGATAAGCTGGGCCAACCGCGCAAGATTTACAAGTGTAACAGCCCGGAACGCTTGACAGATTATTCTACGCGATGTAGAATGCGAATCAAGACAGGCTGTCGAATAAGGAAAGGAGCAATTGATATGCAGCTGCCGGAAAGTGAATTCGCCATCATGAATTACATCTGGAGTGCGGAACCGCCGGTCACCACGGCCATGGTGATGGAGGCGGTAGGAAACGAGCGCGCATGGAAGCCGCAGACCTGCCTGACCCTTGTGGCGCGGCTGATCGAACGCGGCTTCCTGGAAGCCCGGAAAGGCAAGGGCAGAGAAAAGACGTTTTCTCCGCTGATCAGCCGCCAGGAATATCTGCAGATGGAAACCTCGAACTTCATGAAGCAGGTGCACGGAAAGAGCCTCTCCAGCCTGCTGGCCAGTCTGACCGGCATGCAGCTGAGCGACAGGGACAAAACCGAGCTGCGGCAATGGTTTGACAAGCTGACGGAGGACTGAACATGGCTTATTGGCTACAAATGCTGCTTGGCTGTACGCTCTCAATGGGCGCTGTGACATGCCTGATGGCAGCCCTTGCGCCCGTGATCTCCCGACGCTACAGCCAGCGCACGGTCTACGCACTGCTGACAGTCGTGCTGCTGGGATTCCTGATCCCGTGGCGGCCGGCGCTGCCGCAGCCTGCGGTGCAGATCGCGCTGCCTGCCTATTCGCCTTCGCAGGCTGTGCCGCATACGGCGGCGCCTGCGGCCTTCCAGGCGACGGATATGCAGACCGAAGCCCCTGCCGTGCCTGCACAGACCGGAGCGGCCGCGGCAGCCTTTCCGCAAAGCGCTGCGCAGACCGCGGAAGCTCCCGCGCATCGGCTGGATATCAGCTGGACGCAGGCGTCCTTCCTTGTCTGGGCGGCCGGTACGGCGGTCATGCTGGCAAAGGAGGGCTGGCGGCACCGCCGCTTCATGCGGCTGGTGAACCGCTGGGCTGTCCCTGCCCCGGTATATGCTCAGGAGCTGCTCGCACAGGTCGCGCAGGGCCGGAGAATGCCCGCGCTGCTGACCTGCCCTGCGATCGACAGCCCCATGGTGACTGGGGTATTCCGCCCGCGGCTGCTGCTGCCGCAAGGCCATGCCTCCGATGACGATCTACTTCTGATGTTCCGGCATGAATGGACGCACTTCCGCCGCGGAGACGTGGCCGTGAAGCTCCTCATCGTTGTCGCGAAAGCCATACATTGGATGAATCCGGCTGTGTATCTGCTCAGCCGGGAAATGAACCTCTATTGCGAAACCTCCTGCGACGAAGCGGTGCTGGCAGGCTGCGGCAAGATGGAACGGCGGCGCTATGCCGAAACGGTCATGAGCGTCATGACCCGGTCCGATCTGCGGCAGACCGCCCTCTGCACCGGCTTTCAGGGAGGTCTGAAACGGACGAAACGGAGGATCCTCCACATGTTGGATACGCGAAACAAGAAAAACGGCGTGCTGTTGCTGGTTGCGGTGCTGATGCTCAGCATCCTGTCCGGCGCGGCATTGGCCGTCGGCCCCGAAACGACTGCTGAACCCGAAAACGCTCTGCAGCTCCCGCTGAGCAACGAGATCGACTGCTCATTGCTGACCTTCGAGTACAGCTTCCCGGCGATCCTGCACAGCGACGCCTACGGCTGCATCCCGGTATACCCCTTCTATGACGATCCGACATATCCCGGGGCGCTGTACAGCCCCGGCGTGCCGGTTGCGATCACCGGCAGCGTCTGGCGCGACGAGCCCTTCCGGGGCGTTTCCGGCGGCATGGGCATGCGCTACCTGCAGGCGATCATCAAGCTGGGCGAACACATCGACATGGTGTACATCCCGGAAATGTTCGTGCAGCTGGTGGAGGAATACCCGGACTGCGCGCTGCCCACGGCGACCGTCGTGGCGGATGAAGGACAGCAGCACGCCAACCTCTACGAGAAAATGTACACCGATGCGCCCAGCGGCATCCTGACCGGCGGCAGTCAGGCGGAGATCATCAGCCTGAACGAAGACTGGATCCAGGTGCGTCAGGGCCACACGACCGGCTATGTCCATGCGGAAAACCTGCTGCTGGACGCGGAGACCGCGAAGGCCTTCCAGCCGGGCTTCCTGGAGGGCTATACGGACGCCCCCGGGTATGCATACCGTTCAAACGCCTACCACGACTGGTTCAACAGCATGGTGCTGCAATACGGCTATCATGATTACTGGGACATGGAGCAGCTGGCGCTGATGAGCGAGGTCAAGGAGCGCTACGGGCAGTATGACGCTGGCACCACCGTGTATGTATTGCCCGGCGAAAATGATTTTACGAAGGAGGAAGCCATTGCCAGAGCGTTTTCTTACCTGGACGAGGGCGTGGCGCTGGAGGATTTCGGCGTCCGGGTCGAGCTGTGCGACCAGGGCGGCAACAAGGAATATGCAGTCTGGCGCATCAGCTTCCTGAATCCCGAGAAGCGCGACCAGAGCCGCCTTGTGATCATGAACAGGGATGGCAGCCTGGCCGGAAAGACGACCCTACACCCGACGCTGGACGCGGCTGTCATCGCCAAATATGGCCCCGCTGCGGCGAACTGGCCCATGGAGTACCGCAAGGCCCTGTACCCGCAGGACTGGGCGCTTGACCATGCCGTTACCCTGTCTGACGGCACGGTGGTATATGTCAACTACAAGCAGTGGAGCACCAGCGTGCAGCCGGACGACTTCCCGTGCAGCATGGCAGAGGCGATCGAAAAGACCATCGAGACCATCTCCGCCGGCGAGGGACAGGACATGCGTGCGCAGCTGCTGTCGGATGCATTCATCATCAACGTCAAGGTCCAGGAGGTCAACGACTGGGAGGAGGGCGTGCACATGGGCAAGTACTGGCAATGGAACGTGCGGTTCAGCGCGCCCTACGAGCAGCAGCCCTATCAGTATCAGGTCAGCATCAACGCGGAGACCGGCGAGGCGCAGGCGTTCTTTGACCCGAGGGAGGTTTTCAGGACCCAGGTCGACTGGCAGGAAAACCACAACGGCAACGGCTGATGCGGAAGAAAGGGCGCACGGGAAAATGACGATCCGCCTTTTCTGATGCCGCCAAAGCCATGAACAAAGCAGGGCGGGGCTGCCAAAGCGCAGCTCCGCCGTTTTGCTGCCCTGCGCAGTGCTGTCCGGCTGCTCAGAAATCCGGATTTTCGGACAGAGTGCCTTATGAATTGTCATGGCTGATCCGTTATATGGGTGAAAGGAGGTGAAACGGCGATGGAGCAGACGGAAAGAGCGGTGCGCCTGCAGCGGCTGATAAGCGCTTATCAGCCGGAATTGCTGCGCGTGTGCTACTTCTATCTCAGGGATCGGATGCTGGCGGAGGACGCGGTGCAGGAGACCTTCGTGCGCGTCTGGCGGAAGCTGGACAGCTACCACGAGGTCGGGCGCGAAAAGGCCTGGCTCTACCGCATTGCGATCAACTGCTGCCGGGACACGCAGCGTACGGGCTGGTTCCGGCGGATGCTGCCGGTCGGGGCTCCGCAGCTGTTTCCGCAGGAAAGCGTCACGGTGTCCGAGGAGGCCATTGCGCTGAACATGGCCATCCACGATCTGCCGCTGCGCCTGAAGGAAGTCATCCTCCTGCATTACTACCAGAACTTCACTTTGACGGAGATCGCGGAGATCCTCGCCATCAGCCAGCCGGCGGTCTCGGACCGTCTCAAGCGGGCTCGCAGGCGGCTCTGCGACGCATTGAGGGAGGATATATTCGATGAAGCATGACCCGCATCAGAGGATTCGTGAAGCGATCGAGACGGGCTACGGCGGCCTGAAGGGCGACGCCTTCCTTGCCGGCAGGATCGTACAGGAAAGAAGCGGAAGGCGGCAGAAGCTCCGCCTGGCCGTGGCGCTGATGACGCTGCTGATCGTGGTGACGAGCGTGGCCTTCGCACTCAAACCGCGCCGGTATGCCGTGGAGAACAGCGGCACATGGACCTATGTGGACAACCAGATCCTCTATCAGGGCGCGGAGGAAAAGCGCCCCAGCGTGGTGCTGGAAAAGGAGGGCGTCCGCAACATGGCGGTGGACAATGTCACCGGCATGCTCTACTACATCACCCGGGCCAAGGGCGGCGGCTATACGCTGGATAATCTCACCAGCTATGGTCAGGCGCTGTACCCGTCCCGGCATATCAACGGGAAATACCTGGTGATCCAGGATATCATCGTCGACGGCGGCACCATGTATATGCTGGCAGACACGTCCACGGCCAAGGGCGAGATCTACTGGCTGGACGCCTATTCCGAGAAGATCCCCGACAGCAAGATCTCCATTCCCGGCTGGGAAAACAGGAACACCACCAGCTTCGCCCTGTGGGATGATGTACTGTATGCCTACAATGCCAGTACGATGGAGCTGGCGGCCATTGACCTGCGCCGGTACGAGCTGCTCAACGCGCCGGTCGTGGCGGGTGATCTGACGGCCATCGCCGCCGGTTATGAGCTGGACGGCGAGCGGTATGTCCTGGCGATCTCCGGTGAAAAGCTGGTGGCGGTCAGCTGCCAGTCGGGCAAAAAGCGGGATACCGGCGTGGAGCTCCCGGAGGGCAGCAGCTCTCTGGCCCGCAACAGCTACACCCTGCACGTGGCGGACAGCGCCGGGACGCTGATCGCCGACTACCACATCACCGACCTGAGCGGCAGGGAAATGCGTCAGCTGTACATCGTGGACGGCTTTCCGGGCGGCCCGGTGTACGAGACGGCGGAGGTGCTCTTCCACGAAAAATATCCGGATGTGGAGATCGTCCACCGCTGGACGAACGGCGGCATTGATTACAGGACTGAAATGATGTCCGGCGAGGACGGCATCGACATCGTCTGCTTCCAGGATTATTATGCCTCCGAATCGCCCCTGCCCCAGCTGCTCAGGAGCGGCGCGATCGTCGATCTGACCGATGTGCCGGAGATCGCAGCCCTCCGGGAGCACTATCTGGATATCTGGGAGCTGGTTTCCACCAACGGGCGGCAGTACGGCATGATGGACGTCACCTATGCGGATCACTTCATGTGGGAGGTGGACCCGGAGGTCGCGGCCCGCATCGGCTGGGAGATCCCCGAGGGCGTGTGGACCTGGGACGAGTTTGACGAGGCAATGGCGCTGGCGATCGCCTACAACGAGACGGCGGAAAAGCCCGTGCAGCTGATGATCGACGTCAGCAAACCCGGCTACGGCGTCAAACAGTTTGACGCTATCTACCTGGACTTCTTCACCGGTACGACGAACTACGACTCCGAGGAATACCTCAAGGTCATTCAGCGGGAGCAGAAGCTGGAAATGTACGGTCTGCGGCCGCAATACAATTACAATGTGAACGCCCTGGACGGCAATACCCTGTTCCGCGTGAGCCGCATCGGCTCGCAGTATAAGCTGGGTGACAAGGACTTCATTCTGCCTCCGGCATACGATGCGGAAAATCCCCAGTACCTGGCCAGCATCATGCCGCTGGTGGTCAACGCCAACTCCCAAATGAAGGAGGAGGCGATCTACTTCCTGGCCTGCTTCGGTTCTCCGGAGGCCACCAGCAAGTGCGCACCTTATTGGGGCAGCGTCTGGCTGAAGGATCAGAGCCTGTACAGCGACGTGATCGACCCCTTCATCCTGCAGATGGAAGGCCCCGGCGCCAGCGAGGAAAACGCTGCGCTGCAGACCTTCCAGCAGGAGCACGCGATCCCCACGCTGCAGATCATCGAGATCTGGCGCATGCAGCTGCGGGAATTGCAGCCCAGGCTGGCGGCGGGCGAGATCACCCCGGAGGAGTACGTCGCCATCGTCCAGCGGCAGGCGGACATGATCATGGGGGAATAAGCCATGAAGCAGCGCACAAAACGGAATGTGATGCTCTCCCTGGCAGGCATGATCCCTGTTGCCGGATTCTGTGCCTGCTGGCTGATTCCGCTCTGCATGACCTTCTGGTACGCTTTTCAGCATAGCGCCTTTGACCTGCGCTTCGTGGGTCTGGACAACTTCCGCTACCTACTGGGCAATGACTACTTCTGGCAGGGGATGGGCAATCTGCTTCTGCTGGGCGGCGGGATGATCGTGTCTGCCCTGCTGACCGCCCTGCTGACCGCGCCGCTGCTGTGCGCCCATCCGCGCCTTTCCGGCGCCGGCTTTGCCATTCTGCTGCTGCCGCTGCTGATCCCCTCCGTGTCGGCGGTGAAGCTGTGGCAGTCTGTGTTCGACACGTCGTCCTTTCTCGCTCCCGCGTCTTCAGCGGCTTCGTTGCTCACCCTGTTCCTGTGGAAATACGCCGGCGTGGGCGCAGTGCTGCTCTGCACTGCACTGAAGAAGATCCCCCAGAGCATCCTGGACGCCGCAGCGCTGGATGGCGCCGGAGCGATCCGGACATACCTGCGCATCCGGCTGCCGATCGCCGGCGGACAGCTTGCGGGCGTTCTGATCGTGCTGACCATGTTCATGTTCCGGGTGTACAAGGAGAGCTATCTGCTCTTCGGGCTGTACCCGTCTGCGGATGTGTATATGCTCCAGCATTATATGAACAACCAGTATCTGAAGATGAACCTGCAATATGTCGCGGCGGCGGCTGTGGTTCTGACGGCAGTTGCGCTGCTGCTGTACGGGGCGGGATGGCTGATCCTGAGAAAAGGGAGGTGGCTGGCATGAAACGCCTCTCTGCACTTCTGCTGACCGCTGTGCTGACCGCTTTCGCCCTGCCGCTGATCATTCTGGTGATCGCTTCTGTGTGCGATGGGGATCTGATCGTCTTCCTGAAGGGCGGGCAGGATACCCTGTCCTTTTCCACCGCCCAGTATACCCGTTTCTTCGCGAACGAAGAAATGCTGCGGCGTTTCGGCAATTCGCTGAAGATCACCGGCGGGATCCTGCTGATCCAGCTGCCGTTATCCATGCTGGGCGGGCTGTATCTGGCCCGGTGCAGCTGGCGCATCACGCGGATCATACGGTTTCTGCTGCTGTTGCTGCTGCTTCTGCCGTTCCAGAGCGTGATGGTTCCCGTCTTCAAGCTCGCCCGATGGACCGGGCTGTATGACAGGCACCTGGCAGTCATCATCCTGCAGGGGTTTTCGCCCCTGGGCATGCTGATCGTGTGGCTGCTGATCAGCGCGATCCCGCAGGAGCAATGGGAAGCGGCGCAGCTGGATTGCAAGTCGCAGACGGTCACCTTCTGCCGGGTGGTACTGCCGCAGATCGCCTCCGGGCTGGGGGTGCTGCTGCTCCTGTGCTTTGCCGAAGCCTGGAATCTGGTGGATGCCCCATCGGTTCTTTTGCCCGATCCCTATCTTCGGCCGGCGTCCATGGCGCTCAACAGCATCTCCAGCCGGGACAAGGGATACACCTATGGCGACGCCGTGATGTACAGCCTGCCGATCATCGCCCTGTATCTGCTCATCGGTTGGCGGATGCATGAGGCAGCCGATACGGTTTGAATTGTTACCGATGATCCGCTGAAATCCATATCCCCCAAAAAACGAGAAGCTGCGGCACGAAATTCCATGCCGCAGCTTCTTTGATTTCCCCGATGTCATTTGATATACGTTCCGTACTGGACCAAGATCTCCAGCCGTCGCTCGCTCTCAACCTCGTGCTGACCGCTGACGGTTCCGTAGATGGTGACAGTCATGTCGGGCTGGATCTGATCCTGACCGTAGCCGTACAGCGTCAGGTACAGGGGCGTCTTTTCGTGCTTTGATCCCTTCGGCGGATTGTAAGTGCACAGGATCCCCAACCCCTTTTCAGTGAAGGTCACTTCCTTGACCCGGACGCTGATCTTGACCCGTTCGCCGCGACAGGCGTCCGGATGCTCCGCCAGCTCTGCGATGGTATGCGCCGTCAGGTTCTTCTCAAAGGCCTTGGTGCCGTCTTTGAAGGTCTCATACTCCGTGATGAAGGGGATCTCCACGATGCTGACGTCCTTGTCGGACGCCATGGCTGCGACGCGGAGCAGATGCGCCTGGTCATCCATCACCTCCAGGGTGTGCGTGAAGGCGCCGGTTTCATCCGCGATCAGCGTAACAGCTTCGCGGTCGTCCAGCTGAAGGACGATCGCCGCGCCCGGATCGCTGAAGCCGGAAATGTTCTGATCGCCGGCAGGGGCGTATTCCTCCGGCTGCGCAGTGATGGTCAGCGGCGTCCGCAGCGCGCTGGCATTCACGGTGAAGGTTTCGGTGCGTTCCGTATACTTGCTGTGGGAGGCTGTGAATACGACCTCGTGATCGCCGGGCTCATGCAGCGGCAGAGTCACCGTAAAGGCGCCGCTGTCCGTCACATTGCCGGCGAGCTCCTGCCCGTCGAGCTTGACCCGCAGCTTTCCGCCCTTGGTGATCGTGCCCCTGACGGTCATTTCGCCCAGATCAGCCTGCAGGGGGAACGCTTCGTCCAGCGCGAAGGCAGTCAGCTGCGGCTGGAGCTTGACGCCGAAGGTCAGCGTGTTGAAGGGAGAATAGCCGTTGATGTACTCGTTCTCGCGCTTCGTGCGCAGCTTGCTGCGTCCGGCCATGCGCTCGCGTACCGCATAGGTCATTACGTATTCCTGGCCGTTGATGTACCGGATATACATCCTGCCCGACTCATGGGCGGCGGGAGGAACGGTGGTGAAGCCGCAGTCGATATAGGCTGCGCCGCCGCTGCCGCCGTACTTGGCAGAGAAGGTATCGTATTTCTCCAGGAGCTGTCCGTCGTTGGCCAGCGCGAGGAACTCCTTTCGTTCGCCGGAGGACAGGTGCCGCAGATGCCAGACGTTGCGGCTCGTTTCATTCACGAAGCGTTCCATACGGATGCAGGCGTCATCCGGGAAGCCCTCGAAGTACGCCTCCCACAGGAGCGTGTCTTCGGCAAACCGGGCGCGGATATCCGTCTCGGACTCGCCCCGGCCTGTAAGAAAGGACATGTGTTCCTCCAGATTGTCGCGATGCACGATCGTCCACTTGGAGGAGGATCGGAAATAGCCCTTCATTTCGTCCAGTCCGGGGAAGGTGATATAGTTCTTCGCTACCTCCATCTCCAGCTCTGCAAGCGAAGAAACAGGAAGCATCAGCAGAGCAAACAGGAAACACAAAATCCTTTTCATTGGTAACCTCCTCAGGCGGTGTGCTGTGATTCGCAACCAAGACAATTATAAAAGTTTTCATTCTTCTTTTCAAGGGTCCGGCATATGGAATGCGCCTGCTTTGCCTGAACACAAACCCGGCGTCTGATGAAGGCTGTCAGAAGTCCGGCCCGCAGCCGCACACCATTTTCAATTCCGAATTCCATTTGCCGCTTCGTGCCCCGGAAAACCGCACAAACAAGAAAAGGCCGTGCTTCCCGATGCGGAAACACGGTCTTTGCTTGTTGAATCAGGCCTTGCGGTGCTGTGCACAGCCGCAGCTGCCGCGGCACACGATGGAAGCAGCGACCTTGATGGTCTGGGGCGGCGCTTCGTCGCGATGGATGCGGCGGCGCAGAAGCGTCAGCGCCTGCTGGATCATTTCGTCGATGGAGGGGTCGATCGTGCAAAGCGGCATGGGGAAGAGGATGCGGCCCTGAATGTTGTCGTAGCCGACCACGGCGATCTCCTCCGGCACCCGGACGCCCATGTCCTGTAGCGTGGAGGTGAGGTTCCATGCTTCCATGTCACAGAAGACGAAGATGCCGTCCACGCCCTCCGCCCGCCATTCGACCAGCTTCCGGCGGAGCTCCTCGTTGTCGTGGATGATCAGGACGCGGCGGTCCGCCTCGGGGATGCCCGCTTCCTCGCAGGCTCGCAGGAAGCCCTTCATGCGGTATTCCGTGCTGTGCACGATGTTGACGCCGCAGGTGAAGGCGAGGCGGCGGCGACCGGCGTCGATCAGGTGCCGGGCGGCGAGATATCCGCCCTCCTCCTCGTCGCACATCACGCAGTCGTGCTCCTGCCCGTCCAGGCGGCGGGACATCAGCACATAGGGGACGCCCGCGTTTTTCATGCGCTGGATGGACTCCTCCGCACCATAGCAGGGGAAGAGCAGGATGCCGTCCACCTGACGGCTCAGGGCGGTCTCCACGGCCTTGAGCTCCTGCTCCGGGTTCTCCCGGGAGCACAGCGTCAGCAGACTGTAGCCCAGCGCTGATGCGGCGTCGTGGATGGCGTCCGCCACCGCGGCATAATAGGGGTTGGACATCGCGCCCAGGATCAGGCCGATGGTCTTCGTCCGTCCGGAGCGCAGGGAGCTGGCGGCATAATTGCGCACATAGCCCATCTCCCGCGCCACCTTCTGGATCTTGCGGCGGGTCTCCTCGGAAATGTCGGTCTTGTCCTTCAGCGCACGGGACACCGTGTTAGCGGTATATCCGGTGATGCGCGCAATATCCTGAAGGGTCACGCGCCCTCCCTTCACCGCTGCACACATGCTGTTTCCTCCTGTATTTCCATTGTACTTTGGGTGTATTTTAGCATATGCATCGGCTTTTGTCAAACTGATTTGGAGCGGCGGGATGCAGCGCAGAGAGGCGCCGCTGGCTGCTCACGCACGGCGTGCCAGATGCTCCGAAAGGACGGTGATGAACTCGCTGTTGGTGGGGCGCTCGCCCACGCTGGAGCCCATGCGGCCCAGCAGCTGCCGGTAGCGGGCGGCTCCGCCCCGGGCCCATGTCTGCACGATGGCATGGCGGATGGCACGCTCCACGCTGATGGCGCTGACCTGATGCCGCCGCCCCACCTCCGGGTACAGCGTGCGCATCAGACCCCGGCGCATCTGCGGCTGCTCCAGCACCAGCTGCAGCGCCGTGCGCAGGTATCCGCAGCCCAGCAGGTTCGCCGGTACGCCGATCTGCGTGAGGAGCTGCGCCGCCCGCTGAGCGGAGCTGACGGCTTCCGGCGGTGCGGAAAAGGGGAGGGCGGCTGCCCCGGGCGATACCGTCCCCACGATCCGGCAGGGGAGAGCACGCTCCGGCAGCCCTTCGCTGCGTTCCGGCGACACCGCCACCAGCAGCAGCATGCCCCGCTCCGCCCAGTCCGATCGTTCCTCCGGCCACCACAGCTGATATCCGTCCATCCTGACTGCCTCCCCGCTGCTTTTTGTCTCCATTCGCTGCCAGTATATCACGTCAGAAGCTGCCGCGAAAGCGAAAAGACTGTCGAAGGCGCACAACCTTTGTCGAAAAAAGGCGCATCGCTGCGACTTGTGCCGGAGCGGTGCGAAGGCCGTCGCGGCATGAAAAAAGCGGACAGCCATTCAGCCGTCCGCCATGGAATATCCGCTTTTCAGGTCAATTCCCCGATCTGCCGCTGCGTCAGGAGCCGGGCCTTGTGCGCGTCGGAAACCTTGCGGCGCAGCTTGCGCAGCGTATCCGTCTCCGCCTCCAGCAGCGCCAGGGCGTCCTGAAGCTCCTGCTGGGCGGCCTGCCTTTCGGCGGACGCCTGCCGGGCGGCCCGCTGCGCCTGCTCGCGCTCGTCCCGGGCGATCGCGGCGGCCTGCTCCGCATCCTGTGCCTGCCGCTGGAGCGCATTCCGCTGGGCCTGGTCGGCGGCCAGCGCGGCCTGTGCCTGCTCGAAGCGCGACTGCAGCTCGCGGCGGTTTGCATCGGCCGCTTCCAGCTCCCGCACGGCCTCCTGCAGCGAATCCTCCAGCCTGCTGGCGACTGCGTGCACCTCCTCGGTCTTGCCGGCGAGGATGCTGCCGGCCGCCCGGATGGCATAATCGCGGGTCAGCTCCTGATTGGATTGCAGTCTGGTCAGCTGCTCCTGCAGCTCGGCGTTCTTCTTCCGGAGCGCCGCCAGTTGCCGGGCGGCCTCCTGCGGCGCGTCGGGGTCCGATGGGGACGCGGCTGACTCTGTCCGGGACAGGTCTGCCCGGGGGGCCTCTGCCGTCCGGAGGGTGGCGCGGAGGTTCACCGGCGGCCGCTCTGTGCGCTGCAGCAGCGCGGTCAGGCGGTTTTGCAGTTCAGGATCGACCACCGCGGCGGGCAGCGTGCCCTCCTCGGACATCCGCTGCACCTCCGCCCAGCCCAGCGTCCGCCCGTTCACGGGGAAGGGGAAGCCCCGGCCGATGTCCCGCGTGTTGCGGTAGCCCTCGACGGCACCCTCATAGCACTCCCAGACGGCGCCGGCGTCCAGCAGGTACAGCTGCGGCAGCTGTCCTGCCGCCATGCGCTTGCCGAAGGATTCCAGCAGCGCGCTTGTGCCGCCGCCGCCGCACGCATCCCGCAGCGCCTGCCGCAAAAGGACGTAGTACTGCCTTCGCTCGCGGAGGGTACTGCGCAGGAATTCCTGCCCGTTCACCCGGTCCTGCCGGTACAGGTCATATGCCTTCATGCGCTCACTCCTCCCGCAGCGCCGCCCGGGAGCGCATCGCTTCCCGCTGCAGCGCTGTCTGCCGCGCTTCCATCTCCGTATGCATCAGCGTCCGGCGGAGCTGCTGCACGTCGCCGACGGCCTTTTGCAGCGCCTCCTGCTGCTTCGACAGGGCCTGTGCACCGTGGCGGGCCTCCTCGGCGATTTTCCGCTCCTGCTCGTCCAGATGCTCCTTCTGCGCGGGATACAGGTCGCAGGCCGCCTGCGCCAGCGCCAGCTGCAGGTCCGTCAGCTGCTGCTGCGCAGCCTCGTCCGGGGTCTCCTGCGCCTGCATGTGCTGGCTGACATAGCCGATCATCGCGCGGCTCAGCTGCAGCATATCGTGGGTCAGCGTCGCGTCGCGCCGGCTGTCCAGCCGTTCCAGCACGCTCGTGAGCTGCCGCTTCAGCGCCTCCCGGCGCACGCTCTCCAGATCCATTTGCCCATGCTCCCTTCATCCCTCAAATCGTCGTGACCGGGCAGACCGCCGCATGCTTCAGCGCCCTGCCGTTCAGGTGGCACATCAGCCGCCCGTCCCGGACGGAAAGCCCGACGGCGACCATCGCGCCCTGTCCGGGCAAACCCAGCCCTGCCAGCGGCACGCGGCATTCCCGGCCGTCCACCAGCAGGCGCACTTCGCCTTCCGGCACGGCCAGCATGGCGGGAAGCCCCGGCAGCGCGTCGCCCGTAAGATGATCCAGCGGCGTGTCCGGTTGCGCGGCGGTCAGGCTTTCCCCTGTGATGCTGCCGTCCGGCTTGCGCATGAGCACCTGCAGGGCGACCTCATGGCCCAGCAGATCCGCCTGTCCCCGGAGCGTCCCGAGGAACCGCAGCGAATCGTCCGGCGCCAGCGGCGCGAAGCTGAGCATGCAGCGCACGCGGTGCTCCGCCGGATAGAACCGCGACAGCCGCCCGATGATCAGCACGCACCGGAAGGGAAGCTGCGCGGAGGCGACCGCCGTCTCGCACAGGCGGTCGATGGGGCCGCCCATCAGGCGCTCGAAGTCCGCCAGATGCCCGGAGCAGCCCTCGTCCCGCAGCGGATGCCGCCCGGAGGCGATATAGCGGCGCATCGCCGGATTGCTCCGGTCGATCTCCGCCTCCGTCAGTCCGGCGTCCGGCCAGGGGATCATCCGCTGCAGCAGCTTCGACTGTGCGCCGTCCTGCACGGGGCGGCAGT
Source organism: Clostridiales bacterium (assembly GCA_015056155.1). GTDB lineage: Bacteria > Bacillota > Clostridia > Christensenellales > Aristaeellaceae > UBA11524. The sequence goes on along the minus strand of SVGU01000033.1, from coordinate 7,964 downwards.
GGTATGCCTCGCCCCGGTCCAGATCCAGCACCAGCAGGGGCAGCCGCTCACCGGTCTGCGACCAGTGGCTCACCGCCGCCTGCTCCGCCCTGTTCATTGCCGGCATCACCCTTCACCTCTCTGCCTGATGTGTACCACGGCGCGCACGAGCGTCTCGCCGGTCTGCGGGCCGCTGCCGAGCGTCACGCCGGGCGCTTCCACCCGGTCGATCACGGCGCGGGCGGCTTCCTCCTCCCGGCATGCGCTGACCGGGCTGTGGCGGAGGCTGTCGAAGGCCTCGCCCTCCTCCGGCCAGAACAGGTGCATGTCCATCTGGCCCAGCGCCTGCTCCAGCTGCGCCAGGTGCGTGTCCAGCACGGCCTGCAGATCCGCCGCCGCCGTCAGGAGCGCATCCTCCGTGCCCCGGTGGTGCATTTCCGCCAGCAGATTCGCCGTCTCCCGGTGCACCGCCGCCATCAGGGACGCGCAGCTGCGGGCCAGGAAGCGGTGGTCCGCACCGTACAGCCGCGACTGCCAGGCCGTGAGCTGGCTGTCCAGCTGCTCCTGCATGGTTGCCAGCTGCGCGCGCATGGCGTCCTGCAGCTGCTGATAGGAGCCGGCGCGGGCGGCGGACTGTTCCTGGGCGGTGCGCATCACGGCGGCGGATTCCCGGTGCTGCCTCGCGGCGGCGTCGTCGATCTCCCGGCGGAGGCGCGCTTCCGCTTCCGCCCGGCGCTGCGCCATTTCCTGCGCGATATCGCTCTCAGCCTGCCGCCTCTGCACTTCCAGCCGCTGCTGCAGCTGCTGGGACACATAGCCGTTTTCCAGCGCCGCGATCTTCGCCCGGAGCTCCTCGCGCTCCTTGCGCAGCTGCGCGTTGTCGCTCTCCAGCGTGCGGTTGAGGGTCATCAGGCCCTCGATCTCCCGCTGGGCGGCGCGGTTTGCATCCGGCGTCAGGGTGTCGTCGCGCATCGCGACCAGCTGGTGGCTGACTGAGCGGAGGCGGGCAAGGAGCTGCGGGAATTCCGGGTTGTCCACCCGGTAGGCGCTCTGGCCCAGCTCCCGCCAGGCAAAGCGCTCCGTCTCCGTCCGGTAGATGTGGGGGACGAACTCCCGCGCGTCCTGCATGGGCTGGTTTTCCACGATCATCTCGTAGCATTCGCGCAGCGCGGCGAATTCCAGCATCGGCAGCGCCTTGCCGCCGGAGCATTCCGCCAGCATCTCATCGAGGAAATCGCTGCGGCCGTCCCGCATCAGCTCGTTGTGGAGCGTGTCCCGCAGGAGGCTGAAATACTCCTGCCGGGGCAGCCGCGCCTCCGGGTTCCTGCGGTTCAGCCGGTCCTCCCGGTAGATCTCCATCGCCGTCATCCGTGCCCCCTCCTTTCCTTCTACAACGATCGCCGGCCGACCTTTTCTTTCGCCCGCCGCACTTGTTCGTCAATATGCTTCAGTATACCACGCCGGGGCCGTTCTGTTCAAGAGGGGCGGCGGAAAACCCCGGTGAACGGGCAGTTGTAAAATCCTCGGCAAACCGCTTTCCATTTGCAGCGATCCGTGGTATCATATAAGGTGCGCAGGTTTTGCCTGACGCTTATGGCAAGGAGCATTCCGATGATGAAGCAAATTCTGCGGCTGACCGCACTTCTGATGACGCTGATGATGATCATCCCCTCTGCGCTGGCGGCTTCCACCCCCACGCCGCCGCCGGTGGCGATCGAGGCTTCGCCCGTCCAGCCCCCCAAGGTGATCCGGGACTCGCTGGACATCGCCTATGCCGAGTGGGAGACCCTCGCCGGCAAGACCCTCCCGCGCGTGAACAAGTATACCGAGTGGCGCGGCAAGGGCGTGGGCTTCGGCTGGTGCGCCGGGTACATCACCTGGTGCATGATGGAGGCCGGCGTGCCCATGTATGAACAGGAGCATTTCCTGGACGACTCCCACGACACCGCCGAGGGCTTCTTCCCGGTGGAGGGCGTGATGCACGTGCAGGAGGCGGGCGTGGGCAAGCTCCTGCGCTCCTACCAGCGCATGAACCGCACCACCCGTATCCCCCAGCCGGGCTATATCCTCGTCTACGGCTGCTCCTACAACAAGGTCATCCATGTGGGTCTGGTCTACGACGTGGTGGAGCTGGGCGAGGGCCGGTACCGCATCACCACCCTGGAGGGCAACATGTCCAGCCGCGTGAAGATGTACGTGCGCGACTATGACATGAATGCCGAGGTCAACACCAACAACAAGAAGTCCTCCAACCTCAGCGAGATCCCGGAGGACGCCCGCGTCCTGCCCGAGAGCGATCATGTGGACTACTCCATTCCCTCCTCCAAGCCCTCCGACAGCGCATCCGGCAAGTACATCTACTATGTGCACTGCTTCCTGATGCCGTGGGTGCCCGGCGATCCGGCGCTGCCCGGCGCGGAAACGCCCGTCCCGGAGGCCACGCCTGCCCCGACGGCGGAACCCACCCCTGAGGTGACGGAGGTGCCCCCGGTGAATGCCGAGACCCCCGCGCCCACGGAGATCCCCGGGGAAGCGGACGCCCCCGCCGCCGAGGCGGAGGTCACCGCCACGCCCGTCCCCGCTGAGGAGCCGGAAGCGGCCGCCACGGCTGAGCCTGCCCCCGGCGCGCCCACCTGGCCCTGCACCGGCAAGGACGGCGCTTGCCCCTACATCACCTACCGCGCGGACGACGCCTTCTGCCGCCACTGCGACCGCAACGACAACGGCGTGGAGGACAGCAGGGAATGAGGCTGCGGCTGCTGACCCCGGAGGACTACGATGCGCTGTATGCGCTGTGGCTGTCCTGCCCGGGCATGGGTCTGAACGACCGGGATGATTCCCGCGAGGGCATCGCCGCATACCTGCGCCGCAACCCCGCCACCTGCTTCGGCGCGGAGGAGGATGGCCGGCTGATCGGCTGCATCCTCGCCGGGCATGACGGGCGGCGCGGCTTCATCCACCATACCGCCGTGCGCCCGGACTGCCAGCGGCGGGGCATCGGCGCTGCGCTGGCGTCTGCCGCGCTGGAAGCGCTGAAGCAGGAGGGCATCACGAAGGTCGCGCTGCTGGTCTTCCGGCGGAACGAACCGGGCAACGCCTTCTGGGAGAAGCAGGGCTTCACCCTCCGGGAGGATATCTGCTACCGGAACCTTGCGCTGGCTGATATGACGCGCATCGACACATAAGGAGACAGACGATGAAACGCAGGCTTGATCCGCGCGTGTGGCGGCTGCTGGCGGCCTTGATCGCGCTGGCAGTTGTGTTCGGGCTCCGGTATGGCTGGACCTGGTTCTGGGGGAAGGACTTCCACTGGCGGCAGGAGATGCTGGACTGCCTGCTGTGGATCGGGTGCATATGGCTGCTGGCGGGGAGCTTTTTCCCTGTGTATGAGGAGCTTCCCGAGGTGCCGCCCCACAGGCATCACCTGCGCCTGCGCTACACAGGCGATGCGGATGGCTTCCGGATCGTCTGTGACGATTGCCATGCGTCCTTTGCGCTGAGCAGAGGGATCTCAATTTGCATGGAGTTTGGTATATTTGCGATGCTGGTGATATTCGCTATCATTGGAATCAAGAGCGATCTGAGCAGCTATACCCGGGCATACATGGCGGTATATCTGGTTCCCGCCATGTTCATCGTCCATCTGGTCACCTGGCTTTTCCTGCGCAGGAAGCCTGCGGAGTCGCTCCTGTCCCTCAAAGACCGGGAGAAGGTCAGCCTGGATGACAGTCAGGCAGAAACCGAGTGCTTAAAAGAATAAGAAAAGAGCCCCGCTTGCCCGGACAAAACAGGCAAGCGGGGCTTTCGTGTTATGTGGGATTTCCGGCCAGATACCGCCGCAGCGCGTCCTCCCAGGCGGGGAGGCGCTGGAAGCCGGCCTCGTCAAGGCTGCGCTTGGACAGGCGGCTGTTGCCGGGCCGTCTGGCGGCGCAGGGGTATTCGCCGGTGGTGATCGCCTGCACCCGGCAGCGGCTGCCGGAAAGCTGCAGGATCGCCCGGGCAAACTGCGCGAAGGTGCAGCAGCCCTCGTTGGAGGCGTGGTAGGTGCCGTAGCGGTCGGTGACGATCATGTCCGCGATCAGCCGGGCCAGATCGGGCGCGTAGGTCGGCGCACCGTACTGGTCGTCCACCACGCGGACGCTCGTCTGCTCCCGGCCCAGACGGCGCATCGTGCTGACGAAGGAGCGCCCGCCCTCGCCGAAGAGCCACGAGATGCGGAGGATGAAGTACTGCGCCATCACGCCGCGCACCGCCTCCTCGCCCTGCAGCTTGCTCAGGCCGTATACGTTCAGCGGCGACGGCTTCTCCCACACCTCATGGGGCGCGTCGCCCATCCCGTCAAAGACATAATCCGAGGAGATATACAGGAGCTTCGCGCCGACGGAGACGGCTGCGCGGGCCAGATTCAGCGTGCCGAGCCCGTTGACGGCGGTGCACTTTTGCGGCTCGCTCTCCGCCTGATCCACCGCGGTGTAGGCGGCGCAGTGGATGATCGCCTCGGGCATGAAGGCGCGCACGGCCTGCCCCATTGCCCCGGCGTCCAGCAGGTCGAAGTCCGCCGAACACGTTCCGATGCAGCTGTGTCCGCGCGCCCGGAGCTCTTTGAGCACTGCCTGCCCCAGCATCCCGGTCGCGCCTGTCACCATGATCCGCATCCCGACACCTCCCGCTTCGTGTGCTTGGTCGATTGTGAAGAAGATTATCTGCTTGAGCCGGCGCCGCGCCAGGGGCCGTTGCCGACCGAGACGGCGCTGAAGGCGAAGGACAGGCTGCAGCCGGCGGGGAATTGCAGGTAGAAGCTGCGCTTGAGGCGGTCTGCGACGGCCCCGGCGTCCGCTTCCGTCGCGTGAGGCAGCAGGAACGCCACCTGCGTCGCGTTCAGGCGGGTCACGATATCGCCCCGGCGGAGCTTGCTGACCATCACGTTGATCAGGCCGGTCATGGCCGCATCCAGCTGCCACGGCGACTTTTCCAGTCCGGAGAGCATTGCCACACCCAGGGTGATGGTGCTTTCCGTCCGCTCCAGGCTGCGCTGCTCCAGGCGGAACAGCTCGCCGAAGACCACGCGGTCGCACACCAGCGCGCCGGGCTTGTCGATCCCCTGAAGCAGCTCCTGCTTCAGGCTGTCCAGGCTGCTCTGCAGGTCGCGGCCGCTCTGCAGCATGCGGGAATAGTAATCATCCAGCGCGGCGGCGGAGTTGTCGGCGGCATTATGCAGCTCTGACGCATAATGATACTGCTGCAGCGCCTCGCTCTCCCGGCCGGTGTGCACCAGCGCGTCCATCAGGCGCATGTTGAGGGCGTTGTTGAGCGGGTCGGCGTCCAGCGCCTCGCGGCAGATGCCGACCATCTCCTGCTCGCGCCCCGCGTCCTGCAGCTTCTGCAGCGCCTCTTCCACCACGTTCAGGTACAGGTAGTGCAATTCATCCGCACGCTTCTTCATCCATTCCGGCTGCTCCTGATTGCGCAGAAGCCGCCCGGTGTACAGGGACATCATCTTCCGGAAGGAGCAGGCCTGCAGGTCGTTTTCCACATCGACGCGCCCGTGCAGCTCTTCGGCCAGGGCGAGGAACTCCTCCGCGTCCACCGTCACGCCGGGCTGTGTCTCCCACTGATAGCCGCCGCGCACGGTCTTCAGGCATGCGCCCAGCGCGGGGCTCACCTGCTGCAGGAGCGTGCGGAGGCGGCTGATGAGCGTTTTGAGGGCGCTCTCGGGCCGGGCGGCGTCGGTATCCGGCCACATGGCCCGGGTCAGGGCGCCGGTGGTTTCCATTTGTCCGCGATTGAGGATCAGGTACTGCATCAGCTGGATCCCCTTGGGGGAATGACCGAGCACTTCGGTCATGGACACGCCGTCCACATCCACCTGAAAGCTTCCCAGCAGACGAAGCACGATGCTGCTCACGTCATGGATCCCTCCTTGGTATTGATTGAATCATTATACCACAAATTGGACTGAAGGGCAAGACTGCCGTCACATGAACTTTACATCGGAGCATGCATCAAGTAACCATTTTTCCGCAATCGCCGCGCGGGAAAGCCACAAATACCTGCAAAAGGGGGTCCGGGGGATGAAAAAAACCGCCCGAAGGCGGTTCAAAGGGGATCACAGGCGGCCGTTCATGATCGCGGTGATGAGGGCGCCGTTCATGAAAACGGGGGCGAGGGCGCTCTGGCCCAGCAGCTCCTCGATCATCTCCAGCGGGACCATCGTCTGCACCAGCGGCACGAGGGTGAAGACCGCCAGGCACAGCAGCAGGCCGCGCAGCAGCCCGAATACGCCGCCGGCCAGCCCGTCCAGCTGCTTGAGCAGCGGGAAGCGGAAGATCGCCCGGAGCATGTTGATCAGGCAGCTGACGAGAAAATAGGAGAGGATGAAGCAGATCACGAAGCACAGGATGTTGATGCTGGCCTGCAGGATGGTCTGGTTCACGTATTCGCCGACGGTGCTGATACCGAGGTTGGCGAATACGCCGTTTTCCAGATTGACCTTCAGGATGGCGTCCAGCGGCGCGGGCAGGCTGACCTTGTCCAGCACCTGCTGCACGCCGGTCGTGCCCAGGGCCGTGACCTGCGTGCCGGACATGACCAGATCCAGGCCGGAGCCTGGCTCCAGATAGTGTGCGAGGGTCTTCTGCAGCGCCTCGTTGGACTGGATCAGCCCCGCCAGCTTCGGATACAGCCAGAAGGCGCCGAAGAACGACGCCAGCCCGCCGCCCACGTTCAGCACGCTGCTGATGAATCCGCGGTAAAGTCCGAACAGCACCGAAATGCCGATCACGCCGATAATGATGTAATCCACGATGTTCATCGCAGTCTGTCACCTCCGTGGTTCAGGATAGGGACGCGGCGGGCGCGGGACGGCGGGGGATCAGTCCTCCGCCGCCTCGTCGGTCTCGACCCAGTAGCGGATCTCGCCGGGGGTCAGCTCCTCGTAGGGGATGCCGGAGAGGTACTTCATGCGCGCCTGCGTCATGACGGGATCGTGATCCCCGCCGAAGGCATGGGCGGCGTTGATCTGTTCGATCTCCGCCCGGCGCATGGCCGGCGCGCAGTAGGGGCAGAACTCCAGCTTAGCGTACTTTTCCGTGTCCAGCTCGCCGTAGGTGAAGGTATCGAAGTCCACCGACGCCTTCGCGCTGGCGCAGCTGTCGCCGCGGTGGTAGTAGGTGCCGCCCTTGGGGTTGTAGTACAGGAGGGTGTCGTCGTCCGGGATGGTGATCTGACGGCCCTGCCAGTCCTCCCAGATCACGATGCGGCCGATCTCCTTGCGGTTGTCCCAGATCCACTGCATGTTGATCCCCTCGGGGGTCTTCTTGCGCTGGACGCGGATGCAGCCGTGGCTGGCGCGCTGGCCGAGGTAGGGCTCGGTGGCGGAATAGACCTTGGAGCCGCCGCTGCGCTGGACGTAGGGCACCTCATGCAGCAGATCGCCGTCGTTGAACTTCATCGCCATGGGGCAGTACATGTTGTCGCTCTGGAAGCCGCCGGTGGCGCTGATGTAGAGGAACTCGCCCGAGCGGGTCTCGTTGTAGGGCTGCTCCGGATTGGCAAGGCCGGTGGAGATCAGCAGGGTCGAGACCAGACCCTCCTCGCTGAACAGATAGGCCCGCTGGGTCAGCTTGTCCACGACGATGCCGTACTTGTCCGTGACCTCCTTGGTCAGCAGCTTTTCCGTCTTCACATAGCCCTGCACGAGCATGTTCCAGGCGTCGATGGAGTTGTCGTGGAAGGTGGCGGAGTACAGTTCGATCAGCGACCAGCCGTCGGTACGGTGCTCGATGACGCGGACGCCCTGGCTCTTGCCCGTCACGACGGCGACGGCGCGGCTGTCATCGCTGGGCTCGGCATAGACCTTGGTCTGGCCCTTGTAGCTGCTGTCGATGACGGTGATGGGCGCGGAAAGCATTGCCCAGATGGCTGCCTCGTCGGTGACGTCCATGGGCGTGTTCCAGTAGTTCGCCGCTTCGCCCTCGATCACTTCA
>SVGU01000032.1:19226-29851 GCA_015056155.1 Clostridiales bacterium | reverse complement strand
TGATGGGTGGGCGTGACGTCGAACATCGGAGGCTCCTCCAGGAAGTCCACGTTCAGCGCGCGCTTGTTGCGGGGGGCGAAGGAATCGCCGTGCACGTCGTTGAACAGGTTCGGAGGCGTACCATCGATGGCGGGGAGCTTCTCGCCCTTCACGCCCAGCTGGGGCATGGCGGACAGCAGCGCCCACGTGTAGGGGTGGCGCGGGTTGAAGAAGATCTCATTCGCCATGCCGATCTCGATGATCTGGCCGGCGTACATCACAGCCACGCGGTCGGCGACGTTGGCAACGACGCCCAAGTCGTGGGTGATGTAGATGATGGTCATGTGCTTTTCCTTCTGGAGCTTGCGGATCAGCTCCAGAATCTGCGCCTGAATCGTCACGTCCAGCGCGGTGGTCGGCTCGTCACAGATCAGGATCTGCGGGTTGCAGGCCACGGCGATGGCGATGACGACACGCTGACGCATGCCGCCGGAGAACTCGTGGGGGTACTGGTTGTAGCGGCGCTCCGCATCGGCGATGCCGACCAGCTCCAGCAGCTTAATCGCCTCAGCCTTGGCGGCCTTACCGCGCAGGGGCTGGTTCAGCTCGATCGCCTCGCGGATCTGCGGGCCGATCTTCTTCAGCGGGTTCAGGCTGGTCATGGGGTCCTGCGTGACCATCGCGATCTTCTTGCCGCGGATGGTGCGCCACTCGGCCTCGGTCTTGAACTTGGCAAGATCCTTGCCGTCATACATGATGTTGCCGCCGGTCACGGAACCGTTCTTGTCCAGCATACCGACGAAGGTCTTGGTGAACACGGACTTGCCGGAGCCGGATTCACCGACAATGGCAAGGGTCTCGCCGTCGTACAGATCCAGCGAGCAGCGGCGGATCGCCTTCAGTTTCTGGCCGCGCAGGGTGAAGACGACCTCCACATCGCGGGCAGAGAGGATCGGCTCACTCGAAAGCACCTGCCGTGCACGCTTCTCGAACTCCATCTCCAAAGCGGAGGAATGCAGCTCGTTCTTGATATTCTCTGACATATTCCTCCACCTCACACATGATTACGCGGATCGCAAGCATCCGAGAATGCATTGCCCACGAGATAGAACGTAACGGTGATCAGGGAAACGATCGCCGCCGGGAAGATCAGCAGGTAGGGGTACTCCAGGAAGTTGCTGCGCGCGTCACGCAGGAGGATGCCCAGCGACGGCGTGGAGATATCCAGCAGACCCAGGTAGGACAGCGTGGTCTCGTAGGCGATGATGCCGGGGATGGACAGCGCCAGGCGCAGCACGATCACGCTGATCAGATAGGGGAAGATGTTCTTGGTCAGGATGCGCCACAGACCAGTGCCCAGGCAGCGGGAGGCGAGGTTGTACTCGCGGTCGCGGTACATGAACACGAGGTTGCGGATGTTGCGCGCCGTACCCAGCCAGTAGAAGGCGATCATCGCGATGGCCATGATCAGCGTGGACTTGCCGATCATCAGCGCGATCAGCGTCATGTAGATGATGGTGGGGATGTTGTCGATGAAGTTGTACAGCTCCGTGAAGAAGCGGTCCAGCTTGCGGACATAGCCCCACAGCAAACCGATGATGACGCCGACGATGATCTGTCCCAGGGAGACGCTGACCGACAGGATGATGGACGTGCGGGTCGCACTCCAGACCTGGCACCAGTAGTCACAGCCCAGGGAGTCGGTGCCGAACCAGAAGTGGCTGTTGGGCGAGAGGAAACGGGTCTCGCGGTTGGGGTGATCAATACGGACGGTGTTCGCGTCATAGATGCTGATCAGGGGCGCAATAAAGGTGAAGACGACCAGCGCGATGAACACGAACGCCATGAACACGGCAACCTTCTTCTTGATGAAGTTCGCCCAGACGCTCTTCCAGTAGGAGTAGTTGCTGTAGCCGGTCTTCTCCGCGTCCTGCGCGTGGTACTCGGCAAACTTGAACAGCTGCTTCTCGGGCATGCGGAAGCGGTTCTTGATATGCACGATGCCCTTGGCGTACTTCTTGTCCGTGTCCGTCTCAACGGCGCTGTAATCGGCCGTCAGCTTCACGACATTGCGGCTCTCGTCCGCGCCGTGGGGGTTCATCTCGCTCAGGACAGCCGCCGACGTATTCTCCGGCAGCTCCGTCTGTGCTTCAACCGTGCTGTTGGCGTAGCGGATATCCACCTTCGCCTCGGTGATCTTGGCATTCTTCTTAGCCATTAGCGCGTACCCCCTTTCTCGGTCAGGCGGATACGAGGATCAAGGATGATCATCAGCACGTCGCCGAGGAACAGACCGATAATACCAAGCGATGCATACAGAGAAACGATCGCCTGGACCAGATTGGTATCATACTTGGCGATGGCGTCGGGCAGCAGATTACCCAGACCCGGCACGCCGAACATCTTCTCCACCAGAATGGAGCCGCCGACCGTCAGCAGCACCGAGTAGGGCAGGTACTGCGCCAGGGGCAGGAAGGCGTTCTTCATCACGTGGCGGAACATGACCTGCGTGGTGGACATGCCCTTGAGCTTCGCCAGGCGGATGTAGTCCTTGTTCAGCTCATCCACCATGTAGCGGCGCATCCACAGCATGTAGCTGGCGATGGAGCCCATGGACAGGGAGACCATCGGCAGGATCGCCGAGGCGGGGTTGGTCGTCGTATACTGGATCGGCAGACCAAACACGCGGGAACCGATGATCATGACCAGGAAGTAGGTCACCAGGTGGGGAACAGCATTGATGAAGATGGTGAAGCCCTGACCGATGCCATCGAACAGGCCGTCCTTATAGCGGGCCTGCATGATGCCCAGCGGCACGCCGACGATCAGCGCGATCGCCAGCGCACACAGACCGATCTGCATGGAGATCGCGATCTTGGAGCCGATGATCTCCACGACCGGCAGACCCGTCTGCACGCGGTGGGACTCGCCGAAGTTCAGCCACACGCGCATGTGGGTCACATAGTCCCAGGTGCTGGTGGTCTTCTCGTCCTTCACCTCAACGGACTTGCCTTCCTTGCGGACGGTGAAGTTGCCGTTGTGGGCGCCGCAGGTCAGCAGGTACTTGACCTTCTTCTGGCACTCGTTGTCCGTCTTGACGACGATGGTGTTGGGCTTCTCGGGGTCGGTGGACACAGAGACCTCCACCGCCTGCACGACCGGGTACTCCTCGGTCACGCCCTCGATGCGCTCGAGCTTGATATCCTCAGGCTTCAGAGCGTTCGCCGCACCCTTCTGACGGAAGCTGATCTCATAGGTGTTGGCGTCCACGAGCGTCACGCTGTCAAAATAATGCGTGTTGTGCTCAGTCTGGATAAGCTCGGCATAGAACCGGCCCAGCTGGACGAAGGGCGGATCGAGATAGCCCTCGGCCTCCAGCATGTCATGCTGCTGTTCTTCGGTCAGCTTGATCAGCTGATCCTCCGTAAAGAAATAATCTGTGGGAAGCAGGCGCAACAGCAGGAAAACCACTGATACGACCAGCAACACGGTGATCAGCGACTGAAACAGACGCTTGAACGTGTATTTTAACATTCGGCCATCCCCTTCTAAGCAGTCTTATGAAGCAATCGGCCGTTTCGTCCATTGCTTCATGAAACGGCTCATATGCTCTATATACGGGAAGAAGGGGCGGCCTCCCTTTCAGAAGGCCGTCCCCAACCCTGTAAGGTACAGGTTGTTTGATTACTTCACGAAAGCCTTGTAATCCTCAGCGGTGTACAGCTCGGTGCTGGTCTCGTAGTTGACGTAGCGCTCGGACTGGTTGCCGTAAGCAGAGTAGACCTTGGAGTAGTTGTTGACCTTGGTCAGCTCCCAAACGACGCTGTAGGACCACGGAATGACCAGAGCATGCTCCAGCATGTAAGCCTCGGCGACGGCGAACGCAGCATAGCGGGCGTCCAGATCGTCGGTGATGGCCTTGGCCTCGTTCACCAGACGGGTGAACTCCTTGTAGGTGGCGATCAGCTTCTCGTCGGTGGCGTTGTTGATCTTGGAGTAGGACTGAGAGTAGTACGCGTTGTCCTCACCATAGGTCTCCTGGCCCAGGAAGTTGATGGGATCAGCGAAGTCAGCGCCCCAGCCATTGATGTAGATGGAAGCCAGCTGAGGATCGCGAACCTCAGTGTTCAGCTTGGAGACGTAGGTCTTGGTATCCAGCACGACCAGGTCGTCGCCCAGGCAGGTCTTGATCAGGTTGGCGAACACGTCGGCGGTCTCCTTCGCGGTGGTGGAGGAGCCGGAGATGTAGTAAGCCATCTTGATGGGCAGCTCGATGCCGGCAGCGGTCAGCTCCTCGATGGCAGCGGCCTTGTAAGCGGCAGCCTTCTCGGCATCCAGACGAGCGAAGTGATCGTTGGCGTACTGCAGGCCCAGGTTGTCGCGGACCAGCTGGGTGTAGTCAACACCAGCGCTGTTCACGGACACGGCATTGGCAGTGTAGCAGAAGTTCTGGCAGGACAGGGGGTTGATGTCGTTGGTACGGGCCAGGTAGTTGGTGGCATCCAGGCCGTAGTACAGAGCCAGACGGAAGTTCTCGTTGGCAACGGCAGTGTTCCACGCAACGTCGGGGGTGCCGTCTTCCATCTTCTTGTCGTACACCAGGTGGATCTGGTAGGAGTACTTGGTGGGACGGGCTTCGATCAGGTTGTTGTGGTACTTGTGGTTGGGATCGTTGTAGATGGTGTTCAGCTTGGAAGCGGGCAGCTCGATGTAGTCCAGCTCGCCAGCGTCGAACATCTCGTACGCCACGTCAGAAGACTCGACCATCTTCACGGTGACGGTGTCGAACAGCTTGACTTCGTCGATGGCGTGGTAGGAAGCGTTCTTGGTCAGAACCTTCTCGTTCTGGTAGATGTAGGTGGTGATGGTGTAGGGGCCGTTGTACCACATGGTGGTGTAGTCGGCGCCGAAGTAGCCGTCAACGCCGATCTCGTCGATCAGCTCAGCGGACAGAGGAGCCAGACAGTTGTAGGTGGCAACGGAGGGGAAGTAGGCCAGCTTGTCCACGCACTCGTACTGGATGGTGTACTGATCGGGGCAGGACACGGCGACCATCTCCAGGAACTTGTCCAGGCCCAGGGCCTTGGCTTCCTCTTCGGGCAGTTCCTTGGTGTAGTTGTAGTACTCGGCAGCGCCCTTGATCATCTCCATGGGCATGGAGGTGTTGGCGGCCTTGTTCTTGGCGAAGTTCAGCACCCACTCCAGACCGGTCAGCCAGTCCTCGGCGGTGCAGTCAGCCATGTATTCGCCGGTGTAGTCAACCCAAACGATATCCTCGTTCAGCTTGAAGATCCAGGTCTGGCCGCCGTCGGGGGTGGACCACTCCTTGGCAGCAGCGGGGATCAGGGCGCCGGCGGCGTCGTTGGTCAGCAGGTGCTCGTAGCAGTTGCTCAGCACGTTCAGGTCGACCGCGGCCTGAGAGTAATGGTAGCAGAACGTCTCCATCTCGTTGGCCTGGGTCTGGTAATCCTTGAAGTTCTTGATCTCATCGGCGCTCGCGAAGGGCACACAGGCCAGCAGCATAACGAGAGCCAGAACGAGGGACAGAGCCTTCTTCATGTTGGTTTCCTCCTTGCTTCTATGCTGAAGGGACGAAGCGGCGTCAATGCGTCACTCCCGCCCTCAGCGGATTAGTATTATTATACAAACTCACCCCCCGGTTGTCAACCGCGAAAATGACTTTTCGCTGCTCCTGAGGTTCAGTTTCCGCTTGTCATGTAATCGTTTTCGCGCACATCTCTCCTGAAAAATTGGTGATTGTGCGAAATTTTCCTGCAATTTTACTTGATTTCCTGCACAAAAGGCGATACAATAAAAATACACTGCAAGGAGGAATACCATGAAGTCTTTCAAGCTCTTTCAGCGGTTTATGATCCATCCGCTCATCTATCTGACCGCTTTCCGGCTGATGGTCGCGCTCATTTTCCTGCTGGCGCTGCCCCGTCTGGTCGCAAACGGCCCGTCTTCCGCCATGATCGCCGGCTTCCTGGCCGCGCTGTTCGCCCTGTTTTCCTACCTCGTGTATCTGCGCCTGGACGGGCTGCGCATCCCCCGCGTGAAGTACATCCGCCCCAAGCGCAGGAAGGATCCCCTGCGCAGCGCCGCCTCCATGAGCGACTATGCCGACGAGGCGCCGCCCGTCGCCTTTGACGAGCTGGAGCCGGAGGAGCGGGACCTCTGCTCCTTCCTCGCCAACCTCGTCAACCTTGTCGTCTTCCTCGTTCTTTCCTTCGTCCTCTGACCCTGAAAGGAGCGTTCTGCCATGCTGAAGCGATTTCTTTCCCTGCTGCTCGCGTGCAGCCTTCTCCTGTGCGCCCTCCCCGCCCTTGGCGAATCTGCGGAGGAACGCGGCATGCTGCATGCCCGGGATGTGCTCAATCCGCTGGGTTTCGATCTGTCGGACGAATGCGTGGCCGGTGCGGTGGCGCATTACCGCGAAATGGAGCAGATCTACCGGCAGTCGTCCTTTTTCGATGCGCTCACCCCGGACCTTGCCACCTGCGCGTACCTGCTGCTGATGCAGGAGGGCATGGGCAAATTCGACCCGGAGACGTTCGCCTGGTCGCCCTCGTCGGACAAGATCTACGTTTTTGACGCGGAATTCTTCAATATAGAAGGCATGTACACCGAGTTTCTCACGGGCGTGCAGGCGATCGTGGTGGACGGGGAATTCACGGACGTGACGGAGGATCTGTCCGGGATGACGGTGGAGTGGGACGAAGCCACCTGGTCCGACGGGCACCGGACCGTCGCCTTCCGCCTCAACGGGCAGCCCTACGACATCCGCCTCACCAGCTACGGTGACTGGCTCAACATGGACATTCTCCCCTTCCTGAACGCCGCGCTGAAGAAGGAGGGCTGCGCCGCGCAGCTGCACTGTGTCAGCGACGAGTTCGACCAGATCGTTTTCCTCATTTACGGCGATGCGAAGACTGCTTCGGTTCTCCGGCAGATTCTCGGCGTGCCGCAGCCTGAACCGGAGGGAGGCGGCTCCCTGCTGGACTGGCTCGGCGGGCTGTTCGGGGGCTGAGGAGTTGGTTTACTCTTAACAATGATATAGTTAACGCCAGAGCGTTTTTGAGCGCTCTGGCGTTTTTGTGTGGGGTTGTGTTTTGGATACGGGTTTTCGCTTCCTTTGCGGGTTCGGTGGACTGTTTCATCAGCTTGCCAGGGGGCAATCTGATGAAAGGCGTATGTGGCGGTTAGGCGCCTGTGGGCGCGGGGTCTCCGACGGGGAGGGACTCTGTCCCTCCACCCTGCGAAGGGCCACGGGCCCTCTCGACACCCTTTTTTCCGCTTCCTTGGTGGGGTCGGGGACTGTTTCATCAGCTTGCCGGAGGCAATCTGATGAAAGGCGTGCGCGGTTGGGCGCCTGCGGGCGCGGGGTCTCCGACGGGGAGGGACTCTGTCCCTCCACCCTGCGAAGGGCCATGGGCCCTCTCGACACCCTTTTTTCCGCTTCCTTGGTGGGTTGTCCTCTGCCGGCCCTCGTTACTTGGCCAGTTCCAGGAAGCCCTGCATGTCGATCGAGCCATCCTCGTGACGCGCAACGCCCTTGAACTCCAGCGAGACGAAACGATCCGCCGTGAACTCCGCACCCGCAGCGTTCACTGCCTTCGCGCCGTCCCAGTACCAGCAGCTGTCGTTCAGATACGCCGCCGTGTCCTGCGTGCCCTTCACCTTGAACTCGTCCGCCTCAGTCTTGTCGCCGCTGGCAATGGTATCATCCTTGAAGGAGATCACGCCCGCCGCCTGATACGCCGTGTTCTGCTCGATGTTGGTGTAGAACGCCACATTGTAGCGCAGGTTGTTGTAGCTCACACAGTCCTTCACCACCACGTCCGGGCAGGAGTTGGAGTCGATGCCCTTGGACTTGTTGAAGAACGCGTAGGAATTCTCCAGCACATGGCCGCCGGGGATGTTGGAGCCGCCGAGCTTGAAGCCGTTGCCGTTGCCGGCGCTGGTGCCGTCCTCGAGGAAGCCGTTGAGATACGCCACGGAGTTGCGGATGGTGACCACGCCGATGGGGCCGGTCTCGATCTTGGCATAGAGGTCGAAGCCGTCGTCCGCGTTGTTGTAGGCGACGCAGCCGTCGAACACATTGCCCTCGCCGCAGGTCAGCTTCGCCGCGAAGCCGTCCGCGTCCTCATAGCCCGCGTCCACATTGCTCCAGGAGGTGCAGTTGAGGATCAGGTTGTAGCTCGGCCACTCGGACACGGGATCGCTGCCCGCATAGCGGCTGATCTGGATGCCGGTGTTGCCATTGTAATAGGTATGAATATTCTCCAGCGTGTTGTAGTGGCCGGACACCTGGAAGCCCTTCTGGCCGTTGGCGGCGCGGATCACGTCGAAGCCGCCGAAGTACCAGTAGTCGCCGCCGTGCACGATGCCCGCGCTCAGCTGCTGGAAGTCCAGCACGGGACGGGTCGCCGCGTTCGGGTCCGCGATCATGCGGATGGGCTGCTCCGCCGTGCCGTCGATGCCGTGGGGGATGCGCAGCGGCTCGATCAGGCCGTAGGTGCCCTCCATCAGCACGATGGTCTGGCCAGGCTGGGCGTACTTCACCGCCACCGCGAGGCTCAGCGGACGCTCCGGCGTGCCCAGACCGGCGATCGCGCCGTCGGGAGAGACGTAGATCTCCTTCTGGTTCGCGTAGGCCACGATGTAGGACACCATGATCTCCGCAGACAGGTTCTTCGTGGAGCCGAGCACCACGCTCTCACCCAGCTCCTGATCGGGGTCGGGCTTGAAGACGACCTCGATGAGCATCTCGCTCGTGCCGGGCAGGTCGAAGGTATAGTCGTTGCGGGTCTCCGCCAGGGCAGGCAGGCCGGAGGCAACCTGCTCCTGCGCCTCATCGCCCTCGGAGATGTACACATCCACCGTGCCAGCCACGTTGGTCACGTAGGACAGGGTGTAATCCTTGCTGTTGGAGATCTCCGCAGAGACGATCGCCAGGGTAGGATCGATCTTCGTGACCGGCTTTTCCTCGGCAGGCGCGTCGTCCGCCGGGTCGATGACCGTCAGCACCACGTCGGAATAGGTCGCGCGCGCGCGGCGGGCCGCAAAGAAGCCTACGTACACATTTTCAGCGTCCATCAGGGTCAGCGCATCGGGATCGTAATCCTTGTACTGGCCGATGATCGTGCCGTCCTCGGCATAGTAGGTGATGAAGTAGCCGGTGTTGTTGCGCTGGATCTCCAGGACGAAATCCGTCAGCTCCGCGATGGTCGCCGCCGTCTTGTCCAGGATCTCGCGGTTGGTGTTGTTGCCGATGATGTTGAAGTTGCTCACGCCCTCCATGACCTTGCGGGTCGCGGAGGTCTCCAGCGGGTAGGTCACGCCGAGGATCGCGTCCTTCGTCTCCGGCGTACGGCCCAGCTTGGCCAGCACGCCCAGACCCAGGCGCATCGTGTACTTCGTGCCGGAATCGCTCACCTTGCCGTTGTACCAGTAGTACTCCAGCTTCGAGGCCAGCGCCATGTACTGGTTCGTCAGGTAGCTGCCGGTACCGGAGGCGGGCACGCTGTCCATCGCCATCAGGCCGAAGCCCTCCTGGCCGTTGGAGTAGTCCCAGTTGTCCACATGCACATTGGCGCGCAGGGTGAAGTTCTTGTCCGCAGGGATCGCCGTGTAGTAGAAGGCCACGCCGTCGTCCGCGTTGGGCTGGATCTTGCCCTTGCCGTTCTCGGAGTAGACGGTCACATAACCCTCGTCGTTGATGCTGCCGACGTAGCCGTTGTCCTTTTCGTTGGTGGAGGGGCCGAACACGGTGAAGCTCCACGCGCGCTGCGCCTCTTCCGTCGCCACGGCGGAGATCTCCTGAGAGACCGCGCCCTTTTCCTCGCCGCGCACCGCACGGACGTTGAAGGCGTACTTCTCGCCGACGGTCAGGCCGGTCACGGTCATTTCGGTCGCATCGGTCGTGCCGACGGTCTCGCCGCCGCACAGCACCTCATAGGACGTGGCTTCCTTCACCGCCGTCCACACAACCGCGATGCTGCCCGCGCCCGCGCTGGTCGCGCTGGACATGCCGGGAACGCCCAGCGGCAGCACGAAGGCAGCCGCCGCATCCGCAGAAACCTTGCTCTCCTCGCCCTCGCGGGACAGGGTCGCACGGAAGGTATACTCGCCGGAATCCGCAGGCTCGAAGGTCAGGACATGCTCATTCTTTTCCGCAATGGAGCGGCGGGTGCCGATCTCGTTGCCGGCCGCGTCCAGCATCGCCACGACGACCTCGTCCGCGCCGTCAAAGCCGATCGTCGCGCTCACGGTGACTTCCACCGCGCCGCTGCCGTTGTCCGCCGCCGCCGTGATCACCGGCGCCGCAACCGCGTCCCACGCCGCACGCACGGGCGCTGCCGCACCGGCGGGCGTCACGGTCACTTCCATCTTGAACAGGTAGTTGCTGCCCTCCGGCACGCCCAGGTAGTACGTGCCCGCAGCCTCCACAGCCAGCTCGGTGATGTACAGGCTGTTCTTGACGGACTCCACCTCCGTCTTCGTCAGCACCTCGCCTGCGTCGCTGTAGATCGCGAACTGACGGCCATCGCCGCCGGACACCCACCACAGCTTCACCGTCGCCGCGCCTTCCGTCTTGAACATCACGGAGTTGATCATCCCCTTGTCAGGGTTGGTCTTGCCGC
>SVGU01000032.1:0-19216 GCA_015056155.1 Clostridiales bacterium | reverse complement strand
GCGTCGCTGTAGATCGCGAACTGACGGCCATCGCCGCCGGACACCCACCACAGCTTCACCGTCGCCGCGCCTTCCGTCTTGAACATCACGGAGTTGATCATCCCCTTGTCAGGGTTGGTCTTGCCGCCGAAGTTCAGACGCTGCGTCGCCGTGTAGCCGTCGTCGAACGTCTTGTTGCTGCCGTCGATCTTGTTCTTCGCAGAGTACATCACCGTGAAGTACTCCTTGAACGTCTCGCTCTCGCCGTCCGCCTTCGCTCCCTGCTCCATTGCCGGCAGGTCCGCCGTCGCGTCCAGCACGTGTACGGTTTCGTCCGCCTGCGCCGCCATCATCGGGACCAGCAGCATGCCGATCATCAGCGCAATGAACAGGAACCGCGTCACCCAGTTCTTTTTCATCGTCCAGGCCTCCATTCATCTATCATTGGATATTCCTCGGGAACATCTCCCAGTCTGTATCCATCATACCACATGAGGCTCCAAAATGAAAGCGTTTTCTTTCAGCAAGGCACACAAAATACAAAATCCGTGCAGCTGTCCCGCGCCTGCAAAGCGCCGCCGGACTGTAAGCGTTTCCGGTACAGAAATTCCCCCGGAACCAGACGGCTCCGGGGGAATTTGCATCAGATGATCTTCGTCGTCCACCGGGCGCAGTCCCAGACGTCGCTGACCACATCGGTATAGAATTCCGGCTCATGGCAGATGAGCAGGATGGAGCCCTTGTACTCCCGCAGGGCGCGCTTGAGCTCCTCCTTGGCGTCCACGTCCAGATGGTTGGTCGGCTCGTCCAGCAGGAGGATGTTGCTCTCGCGGTTGATCAGCTTGCACAGGCGCACCTTGGCCTGCTCGCCGCCGGAAAGGACGCGCACCTGGCTCTCGATGTGCTTGGTGGTCAGGCCGCATTTGGCCAGCGCCGCGCGGATCTCCGCCTGATTGAGGCTGGGGAATTCCTTCCAGATCTCCTCGATGCAGGTGGTGGCGTTGTCATAATCGCCCTCCTGCTCGAAGTAGCCGATCTCCAGATGCTCGCCCAGCTCCACCCCGCCGGAGAGCGGCGGCGTGATGCCCAGGATGCTCTTGAGCAGCGTGGTCTTGCCGATGCCGTTCGCGCCGACGAGGGCGATCTTCTGCCCGCGCTCCATGGACAGTGTGAGCGGCCGGGACAGGGGCGAATCGTAGCCGATGACCAGATCCTTCGTCTGGAAGATGTAGCGGCCGGGCGTGCGGCCCTGCTTGAAGCGGAACTCCGGCTTGGGCTTCTCCGCCGTCAGCTCGATGCGCTCCATCTTGTCCAGCTTCTTCTGCCGGGACATGGCCATGTTCCGGGTCGCCACGCGCGCCTTGTTGCGGTTGACGAAGTCCTGCAGCTCGCTGATCTCCTGCTGCTGCCGCTTGTAGGCCGCCTCCAGCTGCGCCTTCTGCACGGCATAGACCTCCTGGAACCGGTCGTAGTTGCCCACATAACGGGTCAGCTTGCGGTTTTCCATGTGGTAGATGAGGTTCACCACATCGTTCAGGAACGGGATGTCATGGCTGATGAGCACAAAGGCGTTCTCGTACTCCGTCAGGTATCGCTTCAGCCAGACGATATGCTCCTCGTCGAGGTAGTTGGTCGGCTCGTCCAGGAGGAGGATGTCCGGCTTTTCCAGCAGGAGCTTGGCCAGGAGCACCTTCGTGCGCTGACCGCCGGAGAGGTCGGCCACGTCGTGCTCCAGCCCCAGCGCCATCAGCCCCAGCGCCCGCGCCACCTCCTCCACCTTCGCGTCGATCATGTAGAAGTCGTGCGCGTCCAGCAGCTCCTGGATCTCGCTGAGCTCCTCCATCCACGCGGTCATCTCCTCCTCCGTCGCGTCGCCCAGCTTGTCGCAGATCTCGTTCATCCGCGTCTCCAGCTCGAACAGCCACCCGAAGGCAGACCGCAGCACGTCCTGAATGGTCATGCCCGCCGTCAGCACCGCATGCTGATCCAGATAGCCGGCGCGCACGCGGGGCGACCACTCCACCTTGCCGTCGTCGGGCTGCAGGCGGCCCGTCACGATGCTCATGAAGGTGGATTTGCCCTCGCCGTTCGCGCCGATGAGGCCGATGTGCTCGCCCTTGAGCAGGCGGAAGGATACGTCCTCGAAAATGGCGCGGTCGCCAAAGCCATGGGACAGGTGTTCAACGTTCAGAATGCTCATGCGTGACTCCTTTATCAGTACTTGACCGGGAAATCGAAGAAGGTATCCGGATACGGCTCATCCTTCAGCGTGAAGTGCCACCATTCCGTGCTCAGCGGGCGGAATCCGCGCCGGACCATCGCATCCCGCAGCAGCATCCGGTTCGCGTGCTGCTCCGGCGTGACGCCCGCGTAATCCGGGTGGGACAATTCGCCGAAGAAGTCGAACGGGCCGCCCATGTCCAGCAGCCTGCCCGTCCGCTCGTCCAGCAGCGTCAGGTCGACCGTGCTGCCCCGGCTGTGGCCCGAGCGCCGGGCGATGAAGCCCTTTTCGAACAGCTCGCGCTTGTCCACCTCCGGGTAGAACACCGGCTTCATCGAGTCCGCCGCCAGATCCTCCGCCCACCGGACGAAGTGATCCACCGCCCGCTGCGGACGGTAGCCGTCATAAATGACCAGCCGCAGCCCCCGCGCGCGCATATCCGCATTCACCAGCTTCAGCGCCTCCGCCGCCTCCCGCGTCAGAAGCGCCACCGGCGCCTCATACCCATCGACCCGCTCGCCCACAAAATTGTAGCTCGAATAATACCGGATCTCCTGGATCACATCCGGGATCGCCTCGCCCACCAGCACAAAGCCCTCCCGGCCGTTTCCATCCCTCATAACTACCTCCGTGCTTTCATGTATCTTATCTATTATACTGCGTTGGAGTCGCGCCGTCAAACGGTTGATGTACGCGCGGGGGCCTCCGGCGGGCAGGGACTCTGTCCCTGCACCCTGCAAGGGTCTTCGACCCTTGACCCGTTTTGGGGAGTGGTTGTGGTCTGCTTTCTTGCGGGGGTCACGGGGCGTGACAGACGCCCCGCGACGCGGTCCAGCGGCAACGCTCGCCGGAGTTGAGCGCCCGCCGTGCAGGCACGGCGGATCACGGCTGCACTTCGGTGCAGCGTGGGGACGAAGGCTTCATGCACCTTGTTGCGTTCGCTTTGGCTCGAATCTGCGAGCAGAGTTCGAGCGTCGCCCGGTCTTGTCTTTCCTCTTTAAGTAGCGGAAGGCGGGCGGATAAGCGGGCCGAAGACCCCCTGCGGTGGGGTACGGGAGTTACTCATTCTGAAAATGATGCAAGACGCTTGCATTTGGCCAGGTGGGCTTCGGCGGAGCGGAAGGCATGGGGCTGCCGCCCTGCAAAATTTGCTGCGGTATCTACCATTTTCCAGTTTGTTCTGTTACACTATATACCAGACTGCCCGAAAGGAGTGTCCTCTGTGAATCCCGTTTATCTCATCTATTTTGTGCTCATCGTCATCGCGCTGATCATCCTCTTCGCCTTCGTCCGCTGCTTCTTCAAGCGCCTGAAGTGCATGCTCAGCATCCGCGCCATGTGCCGCCGAAACGGCTTCACCCTGACCGTGAAGCATCCCCTGTGGTTCCTGGGCAGCCGCTACGCCCGGCGCTGCGACTGCATCATCCAGACCCCCGGCGAGGTTTTCGGCGTGAAGCTCTTCGGCTGCCTCTGGGCCACCAAGGCGCTCATCCTCCGCGAATACGGCGAGTACATCTTCCGCGGCCACGCCACCTTCATCAAGTTCATCATCGACTTCATCGACAGCTGGCCGCACATGCTGCCGGAGTACCGCTTCGAGTTCCGCAAATCCGGCCTGCCCGCCGGTACGCCCGTGCGCCGGGTCCTGCTGATCAACCCCATGCCCCTGGAGATCCGCATGCAGCCCAACAACGGCCAGGAGGAGATCTCCGGCACCGGCGACATGATCCGCGGCATGGAGATCGCCTCCCTGTCCCACCTGATCCGCATCGCCGAGAGCGCAAAGTGATCCCCCGCGCCTGTTTCCTTGACGATTCTCCCCGGATATGGTACACTTTGCACAGACCATGCGTGATGCCGAATCAGAATATGCACCCGTTTCAGGAGGTTTTTGACCCATGATTACGATCTGCCGGAAGTTCCGGCTTGACGGGCTTCCGATCTGCTGCACGCCCTTTGGCGGCGGCCATATCAACCACACCTATCTGGTGGCGACGAATCAGTCCCGCCTGTACATCCTGCAGGAGATGAACCGCAGCATCTTCAAGGACATCGAGGGCATGATGGCCAATATCGTCGCCGTCTGCGACCACCTGCGCCGCAAGGAGAGCGACCCGCGCCGCGTGCTGACCCTGGTGCCCACCCTGGACGGCCGTTCCTACTTCGACGCCGAGGACGGCCGCAGCTGGCGCATGTTCGAATACGTGGTGGGCGGCGTGTGCCTCGACCTGCCCGAAACCACCGACGATCTGTTCCAGACCGGCGTGGCCTTCGGCGTGTTCCAGAACCAGCTGGCGGACTTCCCCGCCGAAACGCTCACCGAGACCATCCCCCAGTTTCACGACACGCCCAACCGCTTCCGCCAGCTGCACGCGGCGATGGAAGCCGATCCCGCCGGCCGGCTGCATCAGGTGCAGGCCGAGGTGGACGCCCTTCTCTCCCGCGAGGCAGAAGCTGGCTTCATGACCGGTCTGTGCGCCGAGGGCAAGCTCCCCCTGCGCGTGACCCACAACGATACCAAGCTGAACAACATCATGCTGGACGCCCAGACCCGCACGCCCCTGTGCGTCATGGATCTGGACACGGTGATGCCCGGCCTTGTCGCCAACGACTTCGGCGAGGCGATCCGCACCGGCGCCTCCACCGCCGCCGAGGACGAAACGGACCTGAGCAGGATCCACCTGTCCCTGGACATGTACGCCGCCTTCTGCCGCGGCTTCCTCGGGGAATGCGGCCGAAGCCTGACGCCGCTGGAGGTCGAGACGCTCCCGTGGGGCCCCCGGCTGATGGCGCTGGAGAACGCGGTGCGCTTCCTCACCGACCACCTCAACGGCGACGTCTACTTCCACATTGCCCGCGAAGGCCATAACCTCGACCGCTGCCGCGCGCAGCTGGCGCTGGTCGCCGACATGGAACGCCACTGGGACGAAATGAACCGCATCGTCAAAGACTGGGCAGCCAAATAAGCACTTAATACGCAAGAAAGAAACCTTATCCTCAAACCATCAAAAGCCAGAACCACCCCAACCAAACACAGAAAAAGGAAGCTGTTACTCCCGCACCCCACCACAGGGGGGCTTCGACCCGCTTATCCGGCCGCCTCCCACTACCCCAAAAAGAAAGACAAGACCGGGCGACGCGAGAACTCTGCGAGCCAAAGCGAACGCAACAAGGTGCACGAAGATTTCGTCCCCACGCTGCACCCCAGTGCAGCCGTAATCCGCCGTGCTCTGCACGGCGGGCACTCATCCCCGCATGGCGCAGCCGCACGAGTGCGTCGCGGGGCGTCTGTCACGCCCCGTGACCCCCGCAAGGAAGCCGCCAACAAACGCACCCCAAAACGGGTCAAGGGTCGAAGACCCTTGCAGGGTGGAGGGACAGAGTCCCTCCCCGTCCCCCTAACCTCACACAAAAGGCCTCCCGCCGGAATGATCGGCAGGAGGCCCTTTATGTGTCAGGATTACAGTGCGCTCAGCTTGTTCTGAACCATCTTCAGGAGGTCGCGGACCTGCAGGTGCTGGGGGCACTTGCGCTCGCAGTAGCCGCAGTTCACGCAGGCGTCCGGGGAGACGCCGGGGTTCTTCTCGTTGGTCAGGTAGCCGTTCCAGGTGTTCTTCGCCAGCTCTGTCAGGCCATAGACGTTCAGGTAGGTATAGGCCTGGAAGATGCGCGGGATGTTGATGCCCTTGGGGCAGGGCTGGCAGTAGCCGCAGCCGGTGCAGTACAGCTCGGAGAACTTCTTGAGGTTCTCCAGGCTGTCGCCGATGCGTCGCCATTCCGCCTCGGTCATCGGCTCCTCCAGGGAAGCGACCGCGACGTTCTTCTCCACCATGTCGATGGTCTGCATGCCGCTCAGCGCGCAGCACACGCCGGGATTGCCCAGCACGAAGCGCAGCGCCAGCTCGTAGGTGTTCAGCTTCTCGCCCGTGCCCAGCTTCTCCGCCAGCTCCGTGGGCGCCGCAAGACGGCCGCCGCCCACCGGGCCCATGACCACCACGCCGATGCCCTT
The DNA here is from genome assembly GCA_015056155.1 of Clostridiales bacterium. Taxonomy (GTDB): domain Bacteria; phylum Bacillota; class Clostridia; order Christensenellales; family Aristaeellaceae; genus UBA11524. The sequence goes on along the minus strand of SVGU01000032.1, from coordinate 13,007 downwards.
CTTCGCGGCGTACTGGATCATCTCCTCGTTCGCGCGGTCCAGCAGGTTGTACTGCAGGAGCACGGTTTCCAGGCCCTCGCCGTTGTCGATGATGTGCTTGAGCGCCTCGGGGCTGTCATGGAAGGAGAAGGAAATGTGGCGGATGAGGCCCTCTTCCTTGAGCTTCTTCGCCTCGGCGATCAGGCCCATGGGGACGATCTTCTCGTCGAAGGTCTTCTGGTTGATGCCCCAGAAGTGGTAGAAGTCCACGTAGGGCGTGTCCAGCTTGCTCAGGCTCTCCTCCAGCGTCTTGCGGAAGTCGCCGGGCTCCTTCACCCGCTCCAGCGGGCACTTGGTGGAGATGTACACCTTGTCGCGGATGGGCTTGAGGGCCTTGCCGATGGCGATCTCGCTGTTGGAGTGGCAGTAGTACAGGGCGGTGTCGAAGTAGTTCACGCCCAGGTCATACGCGCGGCGGAGCATCGCATCGGTCTTCTCCTGATCGACCTGCCAGGAGCCGTCTTCGAGCTGGACCTCGGGCAGGCGCATGCAGCCGAAGCCGAGGGTGGAGATGTTCACGCCGGTGTTGCCAAAGGGACGATATTGCATGGGAAGTACCTCCTTGCGCGCAGGGCGCTGCAATCGTTTCGATGTCTGACTATGCGGCCTGACGCCGCGATGAGTGCATGATACCACATTTCGTTGCCAAAAGCAACTATTCTTCCGTTATACCGAATCGGCAGAAGCAAACAGACATTTTCAGACAAATTCCGGATAGACAAGAAGGCAGATTCCCGATATAATAGAGGCACATGGAACCGTCAGCCAAAGCATGATATATGTTTATTTGAAGGAGGAAAACCCGATGATCTGGTACGTCAATCAGTCTGCGCCCCGCGAGGGCGATGGCAGCAAGACCCGTCCCTTCCGCCGCATCAGCGACGCCGCAGCCCTTGCCCAGCCCGGCGATGAGGTGCTGGTGTACCCCGGCGTGTACCGGGAGCAGGTCAGCCCTGCCCGCGGCGGCACGGAGGAAAACCGCATCGTCTACCGCTCCGTGGAGCCGCTGGGCGCGGTGATCACCGGCGCGGAGCCCGCCAGGGGCTGGCAGCGCCAGGACAACGGCCTGTGGGTCCTTCGGGTGGACAACGGCGTGTTCAACGGCTATAACCCCTACACCACCGAGGTCTACGGCGACTGGTACTTCGCGCCCTCCGTGCGCCATGCCGGCGCGGTGTACCTCAACGACCGCGCGCTCTACGAGGCCGAGACGATGGAGGAGTGCATCGCGGGCGAGGTGTACACCCCCTCCTGGGAGCCGGAATACTCCATCTACAAGTGGATCAGCGTGCAGGACGGCGGCGAGACCGTCATCTACGCCAATTTCCACGACGTCGACCCCAACGCGGAAAAGGTGGAGATCAACGTCCGCCGCCGCTGCTTCTTCCCGGACGAGACCGGCAGGGGCTACATCACCTTCTCCGGCTTCCGGGTGGAGAAGGCCGCCACCACCTGGGCCCCGCCGGCAGCCTTCCAGGACGGCATGGTCGGCCCCCACTGGTCGAAGGGCTGGATCATCGAGGACTGCGACATCTCCAACAGCAAGTGCTGCGGCATCAGCCTGGGCAAGTATTATGACCCGGAGAACGACCACTACTTCACCACCAAGCACCTCAAGTCCCCCACGCAGATGGAGCGCGACGCCCTGTGCCGCGGCCAGTATCACGGCTGGCTGAAGGAGAAGGTCGGCAGCCATATCGTGCGCCGTTGCCATATCCACCACTGCGAGCAGACCGGCATCGTCGGCCGCATGGGCGCGGTGTTCTCCACGATCGAGGACAACCACATCCACCACATCAACAACATGCAGGAGCTGGGCGGCGCGGAGATCTCCGGCATCAAGCTGCACGCCGCCATCGACGTGACCATGCGCCGCAACCACATCCACCACTGCACGATGGGCATCTGGTGCGACTGGCAGGCGCAGGGCACCCGCATCAGCCAGAACCTGCTGCACCACAACGAGCGCCCCGCCTTCTGCACGTGGGCCGAGGGCGGCATGGAAAGCCAGGACATCTTCGTGGAGGTCAGCCACGGCCCCACCCTGATCGACAACAACATCCTGCTCTCCCAGGTGTCCCTGCGCATCGCGACCCAGGGCGTGGCGATGGTGCACAACCTGATGATGGGCACCTTCACCTTCGTGGGCGGCGGCACCGGCACCCGCTACACCCCCTACCACATCCGCCACCGCACGGAGGTCGCCGGCTTCATGCACTTCCTGCACGGCGATGATCGCTTCTACAACAACATCTTCGTCCAGGGCTTCGACCCCGCGGGCGAAATCCGCAGGGGCGAGCCGAACGAGCACGAGCGCGTCTGCGGCACGTGGCAGTTCGACGAATACCCCACCTATGATGAGTGGATCACCTGGTTCGATCTGGACGTGAAGCGCCCCAACATGGGCAAGCTCGGCGAGTTCCACGAGCGCCACCTGCCCGTCTGGGCGAAGGGCAACGCCTACCTCAAGGGCGCCAAGCCCTGGCAGCACGAGACGGATCACCTCGTCGCGCAGGCGGAGGGCGTGTACGTCGACCTGATCGAGGAGGAAGGCCAGTACCGCCTGAAGACCAACCTGTTCGAGCACATCGGGGACTTCTCCGGCGGCGTCATCACCAGCGATATCCTCGGCAACGCCTTCGAGCCGGATCAGCGCTTCGAAAGCCCCGACGGCTCCGACATCGTCTTCGACCGGGACTATTTCGGCGACCATCGCGGCCTGCGCACCCTCCCCGGCCCCTTCGCCATTCCCGACACGCTGGACAAGGCGCTGTGGTGATCCCCTCCCCCATTCATTGCACAAAAGAGGCCATATTCCGAATTGCCAAAGGAGTCTGATGCTTCGATGGAAAAGATCCTGTGCCCCAGCTGCGGCGCATCCCTGCCCCTCACCACCGCCACGCCCTTTCTGACCTGCGAATACTGCGACACCGCCGTCCCCAACGCCTATTATGACGAGGACAGCGCGAAGGCCGCCGCCGTTCCGACGCTGGAAGAGACCTGCGTGGCAGAGCTGCTTGAGATGGGCCGGAGCGAAAAGCTCGCCGAGACAGACGAGACCTGCTTCGGCGAACCGCTCTTCATCGCCGATACGACCCGCGACGCGCTGGAGATCCCCCAGACGGAAAACGTCTATCTGCTCTACGACCGCTTCTCCATCTTCGGGAACGTCAAGGAGGGCTTTGCCCTTGCCGAAACGGGCCTGTACTACATGCACGACGGTGAAACCGGCCGCCGCTCGTGGGAAGCCTTCGTCACCGGCGCGATCTCCGGCACGGAGCCTGCCGGGCTGTTCCAGGACGGCTCCCTGTCCATCGGCACGTCGCTGACCTTCCCGCTCTCCGGCGACGCGGACGCACGCCTGGCGCGCTTCGTCGTGGACTTCCACAACCATATGTACCAGAAGCACACCGGTGATGCCGCGCCTGCCGCATGGAGGCTCGTCAGCGCGGAGGCCGCCGCTGCCGCCGCCAGCCCCGTTTCCGCCGCACCCGTGCAGCAGGATGACGGCCCCAGCCTCGCCCAGACGGTGATCGGCGCCGCCGCGACGCTCCTGACTGGCGGCTCAATTCTCAACCAGACCCGCACCGCCGTGACCAACCGCCGTCCCCAGCAGCATGTACGCCCTGCCATGCCGCAGATCATCCGTCAAAACGCGCCGGCCAAGCCCGCGCATCCCCGCCCCGTTGCCCGCCCGGCGACTGCCAAGCCCCTGCACAGGCCCCACACGCAGACCGCCCGTCCGGGGATGGAGCGCCCCGGTACGAGCCGTCCGGCCATGAACCGCCCGGCTGCTGCGCCCATAAACCGTCCCGGTACGAGCCGCCCGGCCGTGAACCGCCCGGCTGCCGCACCCATGAACCGCCCCGTCGGCAGACCCGGCCCGGACCGTCCCGGCATGGGCCGCCCCGGCGGCACCGGCCGTCCCGGTGGACGCGGCCGCCGCTGACGCTTCGCAGCGTGCGCACAGCCCCATTATCCGCAGCACAAAGCCCGGCTGACATTCACCGTCAGCCGGGCTCGCTTTTATGGTCATGCCAGCTGCAGCTGGTAGAGCTTCTTGTAGATGCCGCCCTGGTCCAGCAGCTCCTGATGGGTGCCGGATTCGCGGATCTTGCCGTGGTGCATCACGATGATGCGGTCGCAGTGCTGGATGGTGGACAGACGGTGCGCCACCATGATGGACGTGCGGCCCTCCATCAGGTGCTGGACGGCCTCCTGGATCCACTGCTCGGTCTCGGTGTCGATGTTGGCGGTGGCTTCGTCCAGGATCAGGATCTTCGGGTCGTAGGCCAGCGTGCGGGCGAAGGACAGCAGCTGGCGCTGTCCGGCAGAGAAGGTCGCGCCGCGCTCCGTCACTTTCTCGTGGTACCCGCCGGGCAGGCGCTCGATGAAGTGGGAAGCATTGGTGTTGTGCGCAGCCTCGCGGATGGTCTCGTCCGTGATGGACTCGTCGCGCAGGCGGATGTTGTGGGCGATGTCGCCGGTGAAGACGAACACGTCCTGCTGCACCTGACCGATGGCGGAGCGGATCTGCTCGCGGGACAGCTCGCGGATGTCCACGCCGTCGATGCGGATGGCGCCCTTCTGGATGTCGTAGTAGCGGCCGATCAGGTTCAGGATGGAGGACTTGCCCGCGCCGGTCGCGCCGACGAAGGCGACCTTCTGGCCCGGCTCGATCACGAAGGACACGTCCCGCAGCACCCAGTTCTCGTTGCCTGCGTTTTCCGCCGTGGGGGTCTTGCCGTCCTTGGTCTCGTAGGCGAACCACACATGGTCGAACTCAATGCGGCCGCGGACGCCGGGCAGCTGCACGGGCTGCTCCTTCTCCTTCACGTCCGGCTCGATATCGCGCAGGGTGAAGATCTTCTCCGCCGAGGCGATGGCGCTCTGCAGCGTCGTGAACATCTCCGCCAGCTCCTGAATGGGCTGGAAGAGCTGGTTGATATACTGGGAGAACTTGTACAGCGTACCGATGGTGATCGCCCCGGCCAGCACCTGTGCGCTGCCGCCGCCGAGGATGATGGCGGTGGCGGAGATGGAGGCGAAGTAGATCAGCGGGCGGAAGATGCCGAAGATCATCATCTCGCGGAAGCCCGCCCGGTACAGCTCCTGGTTCTTCTCGCCGAACTCCTCGCACTTCTCCTCCTCCCGGTTGAAGATCTGGATGATGCGCATGCCGGAGAGATGCTCGGACAGGAAGGTGTTCAGCGCCGTGATGCGGGTGCGGACGATCTGGTAGCACTTGCGGCTCAGCTTGCGGAAGATGAAGGTCAGCACCGCCACCACCGGCACCATCACCAGCGAATACAGCGCCATCTTCACGTCCAGCACGAGCATCCACGCGATCAGCGCCACGACCTTCACCACATTGCGGAACAGGCGGACGATGATGTTGGAGTACAGGTCGTTGATCGCCTCGGTGTCGTTGGTGATGCGGGTGACGATCTTGCCCACGGGGGTGGTGTCGAAGAAGCGCATGGACAGGCTCTGCACATGCTGCATCAGCTCGGTACGCAGTGTATAGACGATCTTCTGACCCATCTCCTGGATCATCAGGTACTGGGTGCGGTTGCAGATGAAGGAGAGGATCATCACGCCCACATAGAGCCCGGCGGTGATGAGGATGCCGGTGAAGCGCTCGTCCGGCGTGCGCTGCACCTGGGCGGTCTCCTGGGTGATGTATTCGTCGATCGCGTTGCCGATCAGCTCCGGCCGGTACAGCTCCAGCGCCGTCAGCGCAGCCACCAGCAGGCAGCAGATCACCACCGTCTTCCAGTACGGCTTCACATAGCCCATCAGGCGCAGGAAGGCATTGCCCTTGTACTGGATGTCATTGCCCTCGTTTTTGTTCAGGCCCTTCACGAACTCAGACATGCGCTGCACCTCCCTCCGCGTCCTGATCGGGATGCTCCTCGCGCAGCTGCTTCTCCAGCTGCTGCTTGTCAAACAGGCTCTTGTACAGCCCCGCATTGGCGATCAGCTCGTCATGCGTGCCGTATTCGACCATGTCGCCGTCGTCCAGCACCATGATGTGGTCCGCATCCTGAATGGTGGAGATGCGGTGGGCGATGATGATGGTGATCCGGTCATTGCCCCGGATGGTGCGCAGGTTGTCCAGGATGTTGCGCTCGGTATCCGTATCGACGGCGGAGAGCGCGTCGTCCAGGATCAGGATGGGCGCGTCCTTCATCAGCGCGCGGGCGATGGAGGAGCGCTGCTTCTGGCCGCCGGAGAGGGTCACGCCGCGCTCGCCCACCACGGTCTGGTACTGCTCGGGGAAGGCGGCGATGTTGTCATGGATGCAGGCGAGCTCGGCGGCATGGATGACCGACTCAAGGGACTTGTCCGCGCTGCCGAAGGCGATGTTGTTCTGGAGCGTATCGGAGAAGAGGAAGTTGTCCTGCGGCACGCAGGCGATGCCCTCGCGCAGCACCGACAGCGGGATCTCCCGCACGTCCCGGCCGCCGATGGTGATCATGCCGGGCTCCGGGGTGTCGTACAGGCGGGTCAGGAGGCTGGGGATGGTCGTCTTGCCCGCGCCCGTGCGGCCGATGACGGCGAGGGTCTCGCCGGGCCGGATGGTCACGGAGATGTCGCGCAGCACGGGCACATCCGGCTGACCGGGATAGGCGAAGGTCAGGCGGTTCATCCGCACCTCGCCGGACAAGGCCGTGATGCTGTGGTCGGTCACAGCGCTGTCCACGATGTCCGGCTGCTCCTTGAAGATGCCGAAGATGCGCCCCAGGGACGCGGTGCCCTGGGAGATGCTGGTGATGCACTCGCCCACCGCCATCATCGGCCAGACCAGCATGCCGATATAGGAGTTGAACGCCACGAACTGGCCCACGGTGATCTCGCCGTGAATGGCGAGGTAGCCGCCGTAGAGAAGGGTCAGCAGGCTGCTGCAGCCGATGATGATATCCATCAGGGGCATCATCAGGGCCTGCAGGCGCACGACATTCAGGTTCTTTTCCTTCGTGGCCTCAGTGGTTTTGGCAAAGGCGTAGAGCTCCTTGCGCTCCTGCACAAAGGCCTTGATCACGCGGATGCCGCTGATGGTCTCCTGCACCTGATCGGTCAGAGTGGAGAAGGCCGCCTGCTTCTCGCGGAAGCGCTTGTGCATCATGCGGCCGTAGAACACATCGCCCACGGCAATGACCAGCAGCGGAATGATCGACACGCCCGTCAGCCGGGGATCGACGGTGGTGATCATCTGCGTCAGCACCAGGATCATCATCACCGTTGCGTCAAAGGCGGTGATGACCGTCATGCCCAGCAGCTGGCGCACGGCCATCAGGTCGTTGGTGAAGTGCGCCATCAGGTCGCCTGTCTTGTGCTGGTTGAAGTAGCGCATGGACAGGGTCGAGAGATGACCGTACATGTCCTGGCGGATCTCCTTCTCGATGGACCGGGCGGCGCCGAAGATAAAGAAGCGCCAGCAAAAGCGGCCCACCGCGATGATCGCGCCCATGCCCAGGATCATCCAGACGATATTCAGCGCGCCCTCCAGCGTGAGGGTCTGCTCCGTCAAGCCGTCGATGATGTTGCCCGTATACTCCGGCACATACACATTGACCTGATCGACCAGATACAGGGCGAGGATGCCCAGCAGATACTGCCACCAGTGGCGCAGCACGTAGCGCCCGGCGAATTTCAGCGTTTTCATGGCCTTTCCTCCTGCAGGGAATTCGGTTCTTCCCGTTCGTTGGCTCTCTGCTGCATTTTCAGCAGTCTTTACATCATATCACATTTCGCCAGGATTGTGTAGCGCTTTTCGGAAGAAATTGACGGCGCAAAACTTGAATCTGACGCAAGAACCCCGACACAGCGCCGCGCTGCATGAAAGGCTGTGCACCGCACAGGTTTCCTCTTTACAAACCCCGTCAGCCCCGGTATAATGGTAGCAAAGCTATCCTGAAAGGGGTTACAAGCATGCTGCAGCATCATGATAACAAGGTTTCCGGCCTGACAGTGGCCTACATCGGCGGCGGCTCCCGCGGCTGGGCGTGGGGCTTCATGACCGATATCGCCAGCGACGAGCAGATCTCCGGCACCGTCCGCCTCTATGACATCGACCGCGAGGCCGCCGAGCGCAACCGCATCATCGGCGAAAAGATCAGCGCCCATCCGGACGCAAAGTCCCACTGGGATTTCGAGGTGTCCGCCAGCCTGAAGGAGGCGCTGACCGGCGCGGATTTCGTCGTCATCTCCATCCTGCCCGCCACCTTTGAGGAGATGCGCTCCGACGTGCATCTGCCCGAGCGCGTGGGTGTCTGGCAGCCCGTGGGCGACACCGTCGGCCCCGGCGGCTTCATGCGCGCGATGCGCACCATCCCCATGTTCGTGGAGATCGGCGAGGCCATCCGCGACTACGCCCCCGACGCGTGGGTCATCAACTACACCAACCCCATGACGCTGTGCATCCGCACACTGTATGAGGTGTTCCCCGGCATCAAGGCCTTCGGCTGCTGCCATGAGGTCTTCGGCACGCAGAAGCTCCTGTGCTCCATGCTCAAGGACATGGGCATCGCCGAGGACGTGAAGCGTCAGGACCTGTACACCACGGTCGTGGGCATCAACCACTTCACCTGGCTGACCCGCGCAACCTGGAAGGGCGTCGACCTCTTCCCCCTGTACGCGGAATTCGCGAAGAAGTACGCCGACGGCTTCTCCGAGGGCAAGGACGACAACTGGATGAACAACTCCTTCGCCAGCGCCCAGCGCGTGAAGTTCGACCTCTTCAACCGCTACGGCGCCATCGCAGCCGCCGGCGACCGCCATCTGGCGGAGTTCCTGCCCCCGTGGTACACCCGCGACCCGGAGACCGTCCGCCGCTGGAAGTTCGGCCTGACCACCGTGGACTGGCGCGTCGATGACCTCGCCCGCCGCATGAAGCGCTCCGACGACCTCATCTCCGGCGCGGAGGAGATCAGCATGAAGGGCTCCGGCGAGGAAGGCCACCTGCTGATGAAGGCGATCCTCGGCCTGGGCGATCTGGTCAGCAACGTCAACATCCCCAACCGCGGCCAGATCGAGAACCTGCCCCTGGGCGCGGTGGTGGAGACCAACGCCCTCTTCGGCTACGACCGCATCGAGCCCGTCCATGCCGGCAAGGTCCCGGAGAATGTGCTGCCCCTGGTGGCCCGTCACGTCTACAATCAGGAGAACACCCTGCGCGCAGCCATGACCTGCGACCGCAAGCTGGGCCTGTCCACCTTCATGAACGACCCGCAGATGGCCGCCGTCACTCCTGAGGAGGGCGAGAAGCTCTTCAACGACATGCTGGAGAACCAGCGTCACTGGCTGCCGGAGCAGTGGTTCCCGGAGGACGAGCTGCACATCATCATGACCACCTTCGCCGACTCCGACTGGCCTCTGATCGCAGAGCCCGCCGCGGCCTACCTGAACGGCGAGTATGACCGCGAGGCGCTCATCGCCGCCATCCGCCAGGCCGACGCCGAATGCGGCAGCTGCGGCTGCTCCTTCGACGCGATGTACAAGCGCGCGCTGGAGCTGCTCTAAGGAGTCCCCATGGAGCTGAACCTCGGCAGCGTCACGCTGCATTATGAGCAGCAGGGCAGCGGTCTGCCGCTCCTCCTCCTGCACGGCAACGGCGAAAGCAGCGCCATCTTCGATAAGGCCATGCCCCTGCTGGCGGAGCGCTTCACCGTCTACGCCATCGACAGCCGCGGCCACGGCGGAAGCTCCCCCGTCAGCGAGTATCACTATGCTGACATGGCGCAGGACGTATCCGACTTCATCCGTCTGATGCAGCTGGACCGCCCGCTCGTCTACGGCTTCAGCGACGGCGGCATCATCGCCCTGCTGCTGGCCATCCACCACCCGGAGCAGGTGGGCGGAATCATCGCCAGCGGCGTCAACGTCCGCCCCAACGGCCTCAAGCTCCGCTGGCTGCTGCTGTTCCGCCTGATGTATCTGTTCAACCGCGATCCGCTCTTCCGCCTGATGCTCACCGAGCCGGACATCACCGACGACCAGCTGCGCGCGATCCGCTGCCCAGCCCACATCGTCGCCGGCAGCCGCGACATGCTCCGGCAGAGCCACATGCGCCGCATCGCCGACCTGATCCCCGGCGGCCGCTATCTGCTGCTGGACGGCGAGACCCACGGCAGCTACATCGTCCACAGCGAAAAGATCGCCCGGATCATCCTGGACTGCACGGAAAACCGGACATAACAACAGGGCTGCCGCGATGCTGCGGCAGTCCTTCTTCGTCTTGACATCCGGCGCGTTCCCGGGTATGATAGAATCGCTCACAAAACCAAGCGAGGTGATATGTTTGTCCGAGCAGTATTCCCGCTCCATCAACCTCCTGCGCCAGGAGGGCTTCGACCGGCTGCGGCAGGCAAAGGTGGCCGTTTTCGGCGTGGGTGGCGTGGGCGGCTACGTGTGCGAGGCGCTGGTGCGCTCCGGCGTCCGCTGCATCGACCTGTACGATCACGACGACGTGAGCCTCTCCAACCTCAACCGCCAGATCATCGCCCTGCATTCCACCCTCGGACAGGACAAGGTCAGCGCGATGGCCAACCGCCTGCACGACATCGAGCCGGAGGCGCAAATCGGCTGCCACCGGATGTTCTACCTGCCGGAAAACGCGGATGAGATCGACCTGAGCCAGTACGATTATGTGGTGGACGCGGTGGACACCGTTGCAGCGAAGATCGAGCTGGCCGTGCGGTGCGACGCCCTCCATGTGCCGCTGATCGCCGCGATGGGCGCTGGCAACAAGCTCGACCCCTCGAAGCTGCTCATCGCCGATGTGTACAAGACGAGCGTCTGTCCCCTCGCCCGGGCGATGCGCACCACCCTGCGCAAGAAAGGCGTGAAGCGCCTGACCGTCGCCTATTCCACGGAGGAGCCGGTGCAGCCCGCCGTCCGGACCGAAGCGGAGGACGGCCGCCGCAAGAGCATCCCCGCCAGCATGGTCTTCGTCCCCGCCGCCATGGGGCTGCTGATCGCCAGCCATGTGGTGCGCCAGCTCGCCCTCGGGGAGCCCTCCGGCGCATGAGAAAAGGGACGCGTCCCCTCGGGTGCGCATCCCTCTGCCGGCTTACTTTTTCTTGTTGGCCTCGATTCGGTCCAGCACGTCCTGCAGCGTCATCGCCGACAGGTACTCGCGGATCACCTGATCCAGCCCCTCCCAGATGAACAGCGTCTCGCAGCCGTTGCAGCGCTCGCAGTCATTGGGCGCATGATCCAGGCAGGCCACCGGATGGAGCGAACCCTCCATCGTCTCCAGAATGCTGCAGACCGTGTAATCCGAAGGCTGTCCCACCAGACGGTAGCCGCCCTGATGCCCTCTTGAGCCGTGCAGGATCCCCGCCTGGCTGAGCACCAGTGCGATCTGCTCCAGATACTTCTTCGAGATGTTCTGCCGCGCGGCGATCTCCTTGAGCGCCACCGCGCCCTGCGCCTGATTCTGCACCATGTCAACCAGCATCCTCAGCGCATATCTTCCCTTGGTAGAGATCTTCATGGTCCCTGCCCCCTGTCACGTCCTTTAATCGGACAAAACTGTATACAAGGTGATTATACCACAAGGTTAATAGGATTTCAACCACTGATTTCCGTTTATTCCACCAATTCTCCGGAGGTTTTCACATGGCACGCACCCTGACGCCCTGCGAGCGCATCGAGCGCAGCATCCTCACCGACTTCCGCAAGACGCTGTGGAAGCCCTTCATCGCCGCCATCAAGCAGTACGAGCTGATCCGCGAAGGCGACCGGATCGCCGTGTGCATCTCCGGCGGCAAGGATTCCATGCTGCTGGCGAAGCTCTTTCAGGTGCTTCACCGCCACAGCGCCGTGCCCTTCGAGATGGAGTTCATCGTCATGGATCCGGGCTACAACCCGCGCAACCGCCAGAAGATCATCGACAACGCGGCACTGATGGAGATCCCGATCCGCATTTTCGATTCGGACATCTTTGACGCCGCGACCCACGCGGAGCGCAACCCCTGCTATCTGTGCGCCCGGATGCGCCGCGGCTTCCTCTACGACCGCGCGCAGGAGCTGGGCTGCAACAAGATCGCCCTCGGCCACCACTTCAACGACGTGGTCGAGACGACCATGCTCGGCATGCTCTACGGCTCCCAGCTGCAGGCGATGCTGCCCAAGCTGCACAGCCGCAACTTCGCCGGCATGGAGCTGATCCGCCCGATGTACATGATCCACGAGGACGCGATCAAGGAATGGTGCGCGGCAAACTCGCTGACCTTCATCCAGTGCGCCTGCCGGTTTGTCGAGCAGCGCGACCAGTCGGAGGACGGCGTGGGCGATTCCAAGCGGCAGGAGGTCAAGCTGCTCCTGCGCCAGCTGCGCGAAACCAACCCCGATGTGGAGAAGAGCATCTTCAACAGCATCCACACCGTCACGCTGGACACCTTCCCCGGCTGGAAGATTCACGGCCAGTCCTACAGCTATCTGGAGGATTACGATCAGTGGCCGGACACCTTTGCCGGGATGACCGGGAAGCGGTGAGCGCCGCGAAGACGGAGCGCGGGATCGGCGCGGCAATGGGGGAAGGGTTCTTAAGGAACCATTTATCCAACAACAAACAAACGGGCATCCGACATTCGGATGCCCGTTTGCTTATGTGGTCCCCAAACGCAATGCACCGGAATGGTGCGTATCATTGCGCCCTCCTAAGAAGGAGAAAATCTGCTTTGGTTTGCTCAACAAATTGGAATTGGTTTAATCCTTGCTTAACACTTTTTTCTGCCAGGACTTTTTATCGCATTGGGGGCAACGCATATATCTTGTTCTGCCCATGTGCGGAGCCATAGCAACGGCTCTATATGTCGGTACGTATCGGTGTCCGCATTCTTTACATGTATAATGTCCTGCCACTTGCTCCATCCGCAGTGCATAGAAGCAACCCGCTAAGAACAAAACAAATCCAAATACAATGAGAGTAATTCTTAGTCCATTTGACATTTGCACAA
>SVGU01000138.1 GCA_015056155.1 Clostridiales bacterium | reverse complement strand
TGAAGTGGAGCTGAGGGGAGTCGAACCCCTGTCCGAAAGCTCGCAAGCAGGACCTTCTCCGAGCGCAGTCTGTGGTTCAGATTTCCCGCGCGCCCACGCCCACAGACAAGAGTGGGCGCGCGGTAGCTTCATGTTACGGACGCAGGGCAAAGCTTGGCTGCGCTCGTTCCCCGTGCTTTTTTACGTTGGTGTCCAGTCACACGGGCGGGCCGGGCCAACGTCACGGCCAATTAGGCCGCGAAAGCGTAATTGTTATTGTCAGTTACTTTTTTTCCCTGTTTTAACGTGGTTCAGGGTCCACGGCTCGCTTATCCTGCCCCCGACAACTCCCGTCGAAACCGGATCAGCCCCATTTTGCGGACCTGCCGCGTCTGACAATCTACGCTTACTTGTTGTGCTGTCTGATCGCGCGGCGGATCTCCTTGTCCGCATCGCGCTTGGCAGCGGCGTCGCGCTTGTCGTGCTCCGCCTTGCCCTTGCACAGGCCGAGGAGAACCTTCACGCGGCCATCCTTCAGGTAGAGCTCCAGCGGGATGAGCGTGTAGCCCTGCCGGGCCACCAGACCGTCCAGCTTGCGGATCTCTGCCTTGTGCATCAGCAGCTTCTTGGGACGCATGGGATCGCGGTTGAAGATGTTGCCCTGTTCATAGGGGCTGATGTGCATCCCCTCTGCCCAGATCTCGCCATCCTTGATGCGCGCCCATGATTCCTTCAGGTTGACCCTGCCCTGCCGGATGCTCTTGACCTCCGTGCCGAAAAGCGCCACGCCGCACTCATACTTCTCGTCAACGAAGTAATCATGCCCGGCCTTGCGATTCTGTGCCACGGATTTGACGCCCTTCTGATGCGGCACGTTCATCGCCTCCCTTCGCGGCCTGCGCCGCCATGCCTGCACTTTTGCGGTATTTGATTATACCACATTTGTTTTCACATTGCAAGTACCCCTTTTTCATGCTATAATGTATGGTGAGAACATATACGCAGGAGGTTGTGTTTCATGAAAGACCTTCACCAGATGGCCGCTGCCAGCCGCAAAGCTGCGTGGGCGCTGGCCGCTTCCGATATCCAGCAGCGCAACGCCGCCCTCCTTGCCATGGCGCGCGTGCTGAATGCCAGCAAGGAGACCATTTTTGCCGCCAATGTGCAGGACGTTGAGGAGGCGACCGCCGCCAACCTCGCCGCGCCGCTGCTCAGCCGGCTGAAGTTCCGCGAGGAGAAGCTCGCCGCCGTGACCGCCGGACTTGAGGCGCTTGCGAAGCTCGACGACCCCATCGGCAAGACGACCTACGCGTGCGAGCTGACGGAGGGTCTGCAGCTGTACCGCATCGCCTGCCCCATCGGCGTGATCGGCGTGATCTTCGAGAGCCGTCCCGATGCGCTGGTGCAGATCGCATCCCTGGCGCTCAAGAGCGGCAATGCCGTGCTGCTCAAGGGCGGCCGCGAGGCGCTGCGCACCAATGCCGCGCTCTGCGAATGCCTGCGTCAGGCCGCAGAGGAGGTCGGCATGCCCGCCGATTTCGCACAGCTGCTGACCACCCGCGAGGATGTCGCTGCGATGCTGAAGGAGGACGAGCTGATCGACCTGATCATCCCCCGCGGAAGCAACGAGTTCGTCCGCTATATCATGGACAACAGCCGCATCCCCGTGCTGGGCCACGCCGACGGAATCTGCCATGTCTATGTGGACAAGGCAGCCGACCCTGATATGGCGGTCTCCATCGCCGTGGACAGCAAGGCGCAGAATGTCGCCGTATGCAACGCCATGGAAACCCTGCTGGTGCATGAGGACATCGCGGGCGAGTTCCTTCCCCGGCTGCTTCCCGCCATGCAGCAAAAGAACGTCCGTCTTCTGGGCGACGAAGCCGTTCAGGCGATCATCCCCGTCGAGGCGGCCACCGAGGCAGACTGGGCGACCGAGTACCTTGACTATGTGCTGTCCATCCACGTCGTGAAGGATCTGGATGCTGCGATAGAGCACATCAACCACTACGGCTCCGGCCATACGGACTGCATCGTCACCTCTGACGAAGCGGCCGCG
Source organism: Clostridiales bacterium (assembly GCA_015056155.1). Classification (GTDB taxonomy): domain Bacteria; phylum Bacillota; class Clostridia; order Christensenellales; family Aristaeellaceae; genus UBA11524. Next base: position 1,889 of record SVGU01000138.1, on the reverse strand, counting down.
AAAGCCTTCATGATCCGCGTGGATTCCGCCGGTGTGTACCACAATGTATCGACCCGCTTTGCCGACGGCTTCGTGTACGGCTTCGGCGCAGAGGTCGGCATCGCCACCGGCAAGATCCACGCCCGCGGCCCCATGGGCCTGGAGGGCCTGACGACCTACAAGTACAAGCTGCTCGGCTCCGGCCAGCTGATGGCTGAGATGAAGTCCGGCGAGCGGCAGTACACCCACCGCCTGCTTGACGAGGAGTGTCCGCTGTGAGTACCCCGACCGCATACGCATTCTTCGACTTTGACGATACCCTCGCCAAAGGCGATTCCATCCTGCCCTATCTGCTCTTCTGCATCCGGCGCGGCCTCGCTCCCCGTTTTCAGCTGCTGAAGGCCGCTGCGGCCTTTATCCGCTGGAAGCTGCAGCCCTCGGCCGGCCGTGCGGCGAAGGAAACGACGCTCTCCTATATCCGCGATCATTCGGTAGAGGAAATGGACGAGATCGCCCGGTGCTTCTTCCGCGATGTGCAGCAGAAGCGCTTCTTTCGCGAAGGCGCCGCCCGCCTTGAGAAGCTGCGCGCGCAGGGCGTCACCACGGTGATCGTCAGCGCCTCCTCCGATGTGTATATGCGCGTCCTGCCGGAATTCCTGCCCGTTGACGCCGTCATTTCCACCGTCTGCGAAGTGAATGACGGACGGTATACAGGCCGCATCGGCAAGAACTGCAAGGGCGATGAAAAGGTGAACCGCATCCACGCATGGCTGAAGGAGCAGGACCGCAGCATTGATAAGGAGCGCTCCTCCGGCTACGGCGACTCCCCTTCCGACGCACCCATGCTGCTCCTGACCGCGCAGCCGGTGCTGGTCAATCCCAAGTGCAAGCTTCGCAGCCGGATCCCGCAGGGCCAGATCGTCCGCTGGTCATGAACGCACAAAGGAGGTCAAGACATGCTGATCGTCCGCAGGCTCCATGCCGATGAGCTCCACCTGATCCGCCCGATCGTGGACAAGGCGCTCGTGACAGACGAGGCGCATGTGCGGATCAGCCGTCTGGGCTTCCAGCTGGATTATCTTCCCACCGGCAAACCTGAGTGGCGCGTTTTCGTCCCCGTGGATTACGCCGACCCCGCGATCATCACACAGGACGCCGGCAGCGCATTTTACGCCGCCTTCGACGGGGATACCTACATCGGCGGCGCTGCAGTCACCATCCATCCCACAGGCTGGGCTGATGTGATTGACCTGCGCGTCGATCCCGCCTTCCGCATGCAGGGCGCGGGACGCATGCTGCTGGACAAGTGTGAGCACTTTGCCCTCAAGCGTGACCTGAGCGGCCTGCGCATCGCCTGTACCGACGGCAATCCCGCGCTGTGCCGGTTCTGCGAGCACGTCGGCTTCACCCTGGGCGGCATCGACCGGATGGCGCTCTCCCGCACCCCTGCCGAGCGCGTCAAGCCGGTATCCCGCCGCGCCGGTCTCCTGTTCTTCTACCGTACGATTCAGAAAGGTTGAATATCCATCATGATGCGACTTCAGAAGTATCTTGCCCTCTCCGGCGTGGCTTCCCGCCGCAATTCCGAAAAGATGATCGCCGACGGCCGCGTCGCTGTTAACGGCAAGGTCATCACCGAAATGGGCGTCCAGGTCGACGAATTCCATGACAAGGTGACCGTCGACGGCGTCCTGTGCCACCTGGAGGAGGAGAAGCACTACCTCGCCTACAACAAACCCATGGGCGAAGTGACCACCGTCACCGACCCCGAGGGCCGCGCCACCGTCATGGACAAGTTCCGCGATTACCCCGTCCGCCTGTACCCGGTGGGCCGTCTTGACTATGACAGCGAGGGCCTCATCCTGCTGACCAACGACGGCGATCTGATGAACGATCTGCTCCACCCCTCC
>SVGU01000031.1 GCA_015056155.1 Clostridiales bacterium | reverse complement strand
TGTGGGCGGCATGCGCATCTTCCGCGACCTGATCTGGCTGATGCAGGGCCTGATGCGTGAGGATCACCGCTTCTTCAAGGCCCACGGACAGTATGACTTCCCCCAGAAGCAGCGCGGGCGGATGCTGGCGATGTACCTGGTCGGCAGCATGATGCGCAGCCGGACGCTGCAGAAGAAGGCCGGCGGCAAGATGACCGAGGGCATGCTGATGCCCTACAAAAAGGCGCTGGACAAGGCCCGGCAGCAGGCAGGTAAATAAAAGCAAGGCAGGCAGGACGCGCGGTGCATCCTGCCTGCCTGTGCGGTTATGCGGGAACGATGGGCAGCCACAGCTCTGCCTTGCTGGAGGGCGGGTCCGCCTCGTTCAGGGGATGGTAGAACTCGAGGTTGTAGCTGCCGGCGAGGCGGTATTCGCGGCAGGCGGGCAGCCAGTCGCGCCACATCTGCGTGTTCACGTCCTGGAGCGTTCTCAGTGTGCAGGGGAACACCGCCCACATCCCGCCGGGGATGCTGCGGGTGACGCAGCCCTCCGGGACAGGCTGGCCCGACTGATACCGGTCGGCGATGAGGTAGTCGAACTCGCAGCCGTCCGCGTCGATGCATACGCCGAACTCGCCGTCCAGCGGCATGCCCTTTGCCAGCATTTCGCCCCACCATGCGGGGATCTCCGTGTAGCTGGTCTCGTTGTGGAAATGGCGCAGGAAGCCCACCACGGTGAAGGCGTCCTTCGTCTCGATCGTATAGTCCATCATCTGTTTTGCCTCCTGTGATTCTTCGATCTTCATCGGCGCAAGGGAGCGCAGCATCACCCCCGGGAGCCCTGCCTGCGAGGGCACCACGCCGTGAAAGCGGCGGAACGCCCGGGAGAAGCTGTCCGGGGAATCGTAGCCATACTTGACGGCCGCGTCGATGACCTTCAGCCGAAGGGGAGAGCGGCTGTACTTCGCCGCGGCGAGCTCCTGCGCGGCGAGAGTCAGGCGGCGGCAGCGGATGTACTCGCCCATGGGCATGCCGCACAGGGCGGAGAAGATGCGCTGGAAGTGGTATGCGCTGACGTATGCGCGCGCTGCAACGTCGTGCACGTCCAGCTCCTGATCAAGATTCTCCTCGATGTAGTCGATGGCGGCCTGAAGCCCTTCGCGGATGGTCTGCATGGCGGCGTCCTCCCTGGCGGATGATGGTTTGATGATAGCATACGCGGCGGAGAAACGCCCGACTTTTTGTGCGCTCCTTTTCACCGGAAATGAATACAGGATACCTTCGCCCGGGCTTTGCGCGGGAGGCCGAAGGTGTGCTATAATGCTCCTGAGGTGTCAAGTTATGATGAAAAAGAAAACAACGGCGCGACTGCTGTCCCTGCTGGCGGTGGTCGCGGGCAATTTCCTGTATGCGCTGTCGGTGCGGGTGTTCCTGCTGCCCACGGGGCTGGTCACCGGCGGCACGACCGGCCTGGCGATGGTGATCAACCACCTGTGCGGACTGCCGGTGTCCGCGTTCGTGCTGGCGTTCAACATGGCGATGCTGCTGCTGGGCTGGTGGCTGCTGGGGCGTGCCTTTGCGCTGACGACGCTGGCGAGCAGCTTCCTGTATCCGGCGTTCCTGGAGGTTATCGGCTGGTTCATGGGGGATTTCGTCCTCACGGAAGACCTGCTGCTGAACACGATCTTCTTCGGCCTGGGAATCGGCATATCCCTGGGCATCGTCATCCGGGCGGGCGCGTCCACCGGCGGCATGGACATCCCGATGCTTGTGTTGCAGAAGTACCTGCGCATCCCCGTGTCGGTCAGCATGTATGTCTTCGACTGCCTGATCCTGCTGCTGCAGCTGTTCTTTTCCAACGTGGACAGCGTGCTCTACGGCGTGGTGCTGGCGATCATCTACACGGTGATGCTGGACAAGATGCTCATGCTGGGCACCAGCCGCACGGAGGTCCGGATCGTTTCGGACAGGGCGCGGGAGATCAGCGCGGCCATCCTTTCGCAGGTGGACCGCGGTGTGACGCTCCTGCACGGCGAGGGCGGCTATCTGCACGAGCAGACCGAGATCGTCATGAGCGTCATCTCCAACCGCGAGCTGATCAAGCTGGAACGGCTGGTGCACGAGATCGATCCGGAATGCTTCATGATCGTCAACCGGGTCAGTGAGGTGCACGGTCGCGGCTTCACCATCGACCGCAACAAGGATTGAATAGGGTATGTATCGGGAGGAAACGCGAGATGGAGGTGGTGTTATGGGAGAATTTGATGGCAAGGTCGTCGTGGTGACCGGCGGCGCGGGCGGCATCGGCCGGTGCATCTGCGAGCAGTTTGCGCTGGCGGGGGCGAAGGTCTGCGTCATCGACGTGCAGGAGAATGCGTACTTCACGGGGGACATTGGCGACCGGGAGACGCTGGAACGGTTCGCGGAGAAGGTCATTGCGGAGCATGGCCGGGTGGATGTGCTGGTCAACAACGCGCCGCCGATGATGAAGGGCATCGGAGAATGCAGCTACGAGGAGTTCGTGCGGGCGCTGAATGTGGGCGTGACGGCGGCGTTCTACCTGACGAAGCTGTTCATGCCGGCGTTTGCGCCGGGGGCGTCGGTGCTGAACATCTCCTCCAGCCGCGACCGGATGAGCCAGCCCCAGACGGAGTCCTACACGGCGGCGAAGGGCGGCATCGCGGCGCTGACCCATGCACTGGCTGTCAGCCTGCGGGGGAAGGTGCGCGTCAACTCGATCAGCCCCGGCTGGATCGACACCGCTTACACGGTCTACGAGGGCCCGGACGCTGTGCAGCAGCCTGCCGGGCGGGTCGGCCATCCGCTGGACATCGCCCACATGGCGCTGTTCCTTGCTTCGGAGAAGGCGGGGTTCATCACGGGCGAGAACATCGCCATCGACGGCGGCATGACCCGGCAGATGATCTATCACGCCGATCATGGCTGGACGCTGAATGAATAATAAATGCGCCGGACGGCTGCGGAGGATGCAGAACGCCCGGCGCGTTTTGGTGCTGCGGTGGGATGGGGCTTTCTCTGTGTTGAGAGGTGCTGGCGGTTCGGTTTGCTCCTTTGCGGGTTGGGTGGACTGTTTGATGGATTTTCCGGGGGAAAACCCATCAAAGGCGTTGCGGGGCGGGTGCTGCGGCACGGGGGTCTCCGACGGCAAGGGCTCTGCCCTTGACCCGCGAAGGGCCTTCAGCCCTTTCGAAACCCGTTTTTTGCGCCGGTGTTAGTCGAGGTCGAAGATGCCGCCTTCCAGGGCGCTGCGGGCGGCAAGGATGTACTTGCTCGTGTCCAGCGGATCGACATTGCGCCGACGGGCCGTCGCGCCCAGCTCCAGCGGACAGTCCCGGTACCCATGCAGCCGTACGCTCATGCTGCCCCGGCCGCTGGTCACGCTCGCCAGCGTGGCCGCATAGTCCACGCTCGTCGCCACAGGGATCAGCGCCGTCAGCAGCACGCGGTCCGCGTCCGTGTCCGTGTGCGTCACCTCGCCGCGCATCATCGCCACGTCGCTCATCACGCGGCCGACGCAGTCCGGCGGCAGCAGGAACCGCGTTTCCAGGATTGGCTCCAGCAGCGTCGAGCCGCCCCGCTGCAGTCCGTCCTGAATGCCCCAGGGCGTGGCGACGATGAAGTCCAGCGGGTGGGTGTGGAACTGGTGGTGGTTGCCGTCCACGAGCGTGATGTTGACGTCCGTGACCTGCCAGCCGAGGCGGCCCTGGCTCAGCGCCAGTGGCAGCGCCTGCTCCACCTGATGCTGGTAGCGGGCGAGGATGTCGCGCACGGGCACGGTGGAGCGGAAGGTCACGCCGGAGCCGCGCGGGGCCGGCTCGATCTCGAAGCGCATGATCGCCCAGCAGGGCTTGGGCATGGTGTAGGCGACGAAGCCGGATGCAGCCCGGGCGATCGTTTCCTTATAGATAACGGCGGGCTTGGAGAAGCTGACCTTCAGGTTGAAGCGGTTCTCGAGCTCCTCGGCGATGATCTCCAGCTGGATCGCCCCCATGACGTGCAGCTGCAGCTCGTTCAGCGCCTTGGCGTAGCGCACCTGAAGCAGCGGATCCTCGCCGGCGAGCACGCCGCAGGCACTGCGCAGCGCCTGCATCTCCTCCGGCTTTTCCGGCACGACCTGGACCGTGATCAGCGGCGTGCGCAGTCGGCCGGGCTCCACGCGGCGGGGCAGCAGGGACGCATCGCCCAGGACAAAGCCGATGCCCACGTCGCCCAGGCCGTACACCACGCCGATCTCGCCCGCGCTGAGGCTGCCGGCGTCGGAGCCGTCCACCCGGCGGATCTGGCTGATCTTGCGCTGCACCAGCCGCTCTTCGCCGCTCAGGGGATCGATCCCGGCCGGGAGCGTCACCGGCGCGCGGTTCTCCAGCGCACCGCCGTACAGGCGCACCCACACGCCGCGGCCCAGCAGACGGTCCTGCGCGGAGGCGAACACAACGCCGCACAGCCGGGGCTTTGTTTCATCAGCGTGCTGCACCTCCTCCGGCGGGGGCAGCATGTCCACCATCGCGTCCAGCAGCGGCAGCACGCCGTCGTCCCGCAGTGCGGAGCCGCAAAAAACCGGATAAATCTGCGCCTGACGGGTCATCGTGCAGAGGCGCTCCCGCATATACATGGGATCGAGGGCCTCGCCGGACAGGTAGCGCTCCAGGAGGGCGTCGTCCTGCGCGCAGATCGTCTCAGCCAGCGCTTCCTCATCGGACATCAGCGCCGCGTCGGGGGAGAGCAGGCGCCGGATCTGCCCCAGCACGCGCTCCGGGTCGGCGCCCTCGCGGTCCGTTTTGTTCAGGAAGAACAGCACCGGGATGCGCTGCTCCTGCAGGGCATGGAAGAGCGTCTCTGTGTGGGGCTGCACGCCCTCCACCGCGCACACGACCAGCACTGCCGCGTCCAGCGCCCACAGCGAGCGCTCCACCTCGGCGGCGAAGTCGACGTGACCGGGGGTGTCGATCAGGTTCACGTCCACGCCCTTCCAGGTCAGGCGCACGCAGCTCGCCTTGACGGAGATGCCGCGCCGCTGCTCCACGGGCAGGCTGTCGGTATGCGCGGTGCCCGCGTCCACGCTGCCGATGCGGCGGATCGCGCCTGCGTGCATCAGCAGCTGCTCGCTCAGGGTGGTCTTGCCTGCGTCTACGTGGGCAAAAATGCCGATATTGCGCAGCTTCATCATCTGACGTCCTCCATGCGGATAGGTTGGCATAAGTATAGCACAGCCGCGGTAGCGGCGCAAGCGCGGGGGACGCACAAACCGCTGGCACAACCGGATCGCGGAGAAAAAAGTTTTGACAACCGCTTGACAAAGGGTTGGAACGGTGGTATATTACCAGTGCAGTTAGCGTTTGCTAACTATCAAACGAAATCAGGTGATCAGGATGAATCTGACGACTGCTGTGGAAGGGAAGGAATACATCATCCGCGACATCCAGGCCGATGACGAGGAGATGGAAGCGTTCCTGTTTTCCCTGGGCTGCTACAGCGGCGAGCCGATCACGGTCGTGTCGCGCCGCAGGAGCGGTTGCGTCGTGTCTATCAAGGATGCACGCTACAACATCGACAATCAGCTGGCAGAGGCCATCGTTGTGTAAGATGATGCGTAATCAGTCAGCTGATTACTTTTGCGACAGGGTTAGTCTTGATTAACTATGGCATGCGGAAGACAGAAGCAGGGAATGACGAGGAGGAGCAACCCATGAGAATTGCACTGACCGGTAATCCGAACAGCGGCAAGACGACGATGTATAATGCCCTGACCGGCCGGAACGAGAAGGTCGGCAACTGGGCGGGCGTGACCGTGGAGCGCAAGGAGCACGCCATCAAGAGCGCCTACTGCGCAGGAAAGGGCGAGCTGATCGCCGTGGACCTGCCCGGCGCGTATTCGATGTCGCCCTTCACTTCCGAGGAGTCCATCACCAGCTCCTACGTGAAGAACGAGCATCCGGACGTGATCGTCAACATCGTCGACGGCACCAACCTCAGCCGCAGCCTGTTCTTCACCACGCAGCTGCTGGAGCTGGGCATTCCCATGGTCGTCGCGCTGAACAAGGCGGACGTGAACGAGAAGAAGAAGACCACCATCGACGTGGCGGCGCTGTCCGAGAAGCTGGGCTGCCCGGTGGTAGAAGCGACCGCGACCACGGGCGAGGGCCTCAAGGAGGTCATCGCCAGGGCTGTCGAACAGGTCGGCAAGGTGCAGAAGGCCCCCTACGTGCAGGGCAACATCGACCTGACCGACAAGGCCGTGGTCGAGAAGGCTGACCGCGCCCGCTTCCAGTTCGTCAACAGCGTGGTTGCCAAGGTGGAGAAGCGCGTGGTCAAGACGGCCGACAAGAACGTGCAGGACAAGATCGACGCGGTGGTCACCCACCCGGTGCTGGGCCTGCTGATCTTCGCGGCCATCATGTTCGGCGTGTTCTGGATCTCTCAGGCCGAGGGCGGTCTGGGCATCTGGCTGGCCGGTGTGCTGGAGGGCTGGATGGAGGTCGTCACCGAGTGGGTGGCGGGCCTGGTAGAGAATGCCTCTCCCATCCTGCAGTCCCTGGTGGTCGACGGCATCGTCGGCGGCGTGGGCGCTGTGCTGGGCTTCCTGCCGCTGGTGATGGTGATGTACTTCATCATCGCCCTGCTGGAGGATTGCGGCTACATGGCCCGTGCCTCCGTGGTGCTTGACCCCATCTTCAAGAAGGTCGGCCTGTCCGGCAAGTCCGTGATCCCCTTCGTCATCGGTACCGGCTGCGCGGTTCCCGGCGTGATGGCGGCCCGCACCATCCACAACGAGCGCGAGCGCCGCGCGACGGTGATGCTGGCGCCCTTCATGCCCTGCGGCGCGAAGCTGCCCGTCATCGCCCTGTTCGCCGGTGCGTTCTTTTCTGACGCCTCCTGGGTCGGTCCGCTGATGTACTTCGCGGGTATCGCCATCATCTTCTTTGGCGCGCTGCTGATCAATGCGATCACCGGCAACAATATGCGCAAGTCCTACTTCATCATCGAGCTGCCCGAGTACAAGGTGCCCTCCTTCGTCCGCGCGTTCATGTCCATGCTGAGCCGCGGCTGGGCCTACATCGTCAAGGCCGGCACCATCATCCTGCTGTGCAACACGGTGGTGCAGGTGATGCAGTCCTTCGCGTGGAACTTCCAGCCCGCTGAGACGGCGGACGCGTCCATCCTCGCGTCCATCGCGCAGCCCTTCGCGTACCTGCTGGTGCCCGTGGTGGGCGTGCTGAGCTGGCAGCTGGCGGCGGCGGCCGTGACCGGCTTCATCGCCAAGGAGAACGTCGTCGGCACGCTGGCGGTGTGCTTCGTGGGCCTGGAAAACCTGATCGACACCGAGGAACTGGCCATGTTGGAGGGCGCCGGCGCCGAGGTCGCGGCGGTCATGGCCATCACCAAGGTGGCTGCGCTGGCGTACCTGATGTTCAACCTGTTCAGCCCGCCGTGCTTCGCGGCCATCGGCGCGATGAACTCCGAGATGAAGAGCGCCAAGTGGCTCTGGGGCGGCATCGGCCTGCAGCTGGCGACCGGCTTCACCGTGGGCTATCTGGTGTACACCATCGGCACGCTGATCACCGACGCGTCCCTGCTGAACGTGGGCGCTGCCATCGCCGGCGGCATCGCCGTGGCGGCCTTCGTGGCGATCATTGCGGCGATCATCATGAAGACCCGCAGGAACCTGCAGGCGGAGTACGAGCTGAAGGCGAAGGCCAAGGCGTAAGTTAATGAAAGGAGTCGTCAATATGACCGACATCGTTATTATCCTGGTATTGCTGGCCCTTGTTGGCGGCGCCGGATATTACATCTACAAGGCAAAAAAGAGCGGCAAGAAGTGCATCGGCTGCCCCTACGCAGGCACAGCCGGATGCAGCTGCAGCAAGAAATAATCCGACCTCCATGACACAAGCAGACCCGTCGACGCAGCGGGTCTGCTTTTTTGTTCTGGTAGGGAACAGAAGCAGCCTCCCGCCGTACGCAGGAGGCTGTCGGTGTTGATATAGTGCTGGTAGTTCTTGAAGGAGCGGTCAGTCATGCAGCGAGGCACACCGCACAGCGGGCGCACAACTCCGCATGGCGATGCCGCACGAGCGCGTCGCGGCGCACCTGTCGTGCGCCGTGACCCCCGCAAGAAAGCCGCCCACAAACACTTCCCCAAACGGGTCAAGGGTCGAAGACCCTTGCAGGGTGGAGGGCGTTCCGTGGGAGCGTCTCCCCAGTGGGGAGTTCGCCATAGGCGAAAGCGACGAGGAACGTTAAGGAGCCCCTGCCCGCCGGAGGCCCCCGTCCCCGTGCTTACTTACCCCTCAAGCCCCTCTCTCGCCAGCTCGACGAAGCGGCGAACCTTCTCGGGGTTGGAGCCGACGGTGTAAACGTCGCGCTGGATGATCTCGATCTTGCAGCCCCTGGCAGCCTTGGCGGTTTTGCGGAAGCAGGCGAGGGTCGCGTCTTCGTCAAGGGTGGGGGTGTTCATGCCCAGGATGGTGGCCGGGGGCTTGCGCAGGAAGGTGACGCCCGTGCCCTGCAGCCGTTCGCCCATGAATTCCTCGTCGCACCAGGGGGAGATCGAAACCTTGCGCAGATGCGGCAGCTTCGACAGGCAGTCGTCCCAGATGGGATGCGTGGCCTCGCAGCAGCCGTAGCTGATCAGGCCGAAATGGTCCATCACGCGCTTGTAGTGCGGGAAAACCAGGTCGCGGTACATCGCGGGGGACACGCCGGCGGTCTCCTGGGAGTCCATGAAGAGCCACATGTCCTTCAGCTTCGCGTTCGGCTCGCTGTCCGTGAGCTCATTGGTGAAGCAGTAGGTGCCCTGGCACAGGTGCTGCATCCGGGCGGCGGTGTGCAGCGTGCCGCTCTGCTCCTGCGCCTGGAAGAACTCGATGTAGTCGTCCACCAGCCGGCCGAGCATGGCGTCGAAGCGCTCCTCGTCGTCGATCATGGCGATGTACATGTCGTCCATGTTCATGATGTGCACGATGTCCTGCATGGGCGTGCAGTAGGCGGCGTTGGAGATGCGGCGGACGGGCAGGATGTCGCCGAAGACCTCCTGCGCCTGCTGAACGCGCTGCTGCGCCCAGTCTTCGCGCACGGCGAAGGGACTCTTGCCCAGCAGGTGGTCATCCTCCTCCAGGTCGGTCAGGTAGGGGATGAAATGGTGGCCCAGACCGCCGGTGTGCTGCGTCTTCACGGGCAGGTTGAAGGGCATGAACTGGTAGTGATCCGCCACCTCGAAGTAGTCCGGAACGAGGGTGTCGTCGCCGAAGAGGGTGAAGTTGATGATCGGGCGCAGCATCTGATGCTCGATGCGGCGGGCCTCCTCGCCCTCGCACTGCATCATGCCGGGCATGATCTCCTGTTCAAAGGTGTTCGTCTCGATGCGGATGAGCGGACGGGTCACCTGCGTCTTGCTCGCGCCGTTGGCCATCCAGTCGGCGTAGACCTGCCGGTTGCGGGGCGAGTTGGCCAGCTCCAGCTGGCGGCGGGCCAGATCCCGCAGGATCTCCCGGTCCTTCGCGGAAATGCTCATGTATGATCCCTCCTGATCGTGTTTCTTTGATGGTAAAGCTGTTTATTGACACGATATCCTCGGCTTTTGTATAATAGGATATCGAAATCCTGCGAAATGAGGCGTTCTCATGCAGCTTGATCCCGCATATTACGAGGATACGTCCCTGCATTTCTACCTCCCCCAGCCCGAGGGGCACAGGGAGCTGATGTACTACCCGGTCAGCATCGGGTACTTCGATTGCAAGCCCAGCTACAGCGTGCAGCGGAATCTGTTCTCCAGCTATCTGCTGATCGTGATGCTCACGGGGGCGCTGTCGTGGCAGACGCGCCGCAGCAGGGGCGTCGCCCGGCCGGGGCAGGCGCTGCTGCTGGACTGCAACGCCCCGCATTCCTACGCCGCGCAGGGGAAATGTTCCTTCACCTTCGTGCATTTCGCCGGAGCACAGAGCGCAGCCATCTACGAGGAGATCGAGCGCAGCGGCGGCAACATGATCCACCTGCCGGACCCCAACACGCTGAACGAGACCATCGGCGAGATGCTCTCCTGCGTCCGCAGCGAGCGGCGGCTGAACGAGGGGCAGTTTTCCGCGATGATCTACGGCATGCTGATGAAGCTGCTGGAGCGCAGCGGCGTATCCGGCGAGGGCGGAACGGGCCATCCCACAGTGGACCGGGCGATCGCGCACATTCGCACCCACCTGACCGACCGGCTGACGGTGGAGGAGATCGCGGCCCTGACAGGCTATTCGCCCAGCTACTTCTCCCACCTGTTCACCGAGGAGACGGGCATGTCCCCGTACCAGTTCGTCGTCCGAAGCCGCGTCGAGCAGGCGCAGCAGCTGCTCATGACCACCCGGATGACCGTGCAGGAGGTCGCCTTCCAGTGCGGCTTCAACTCCGCGGCGAACTTCTGCTACACCTTCCGGCGGATGACGGGCGTTTCGCCCCATGCGTACCGGAAGCGGCCCCTGTAATGTATCGTACCATACCGCGCGGGAATGCCATATCAGAAACGCGCTGATTATTATCGAAAAGCTGCGGTATCTTTGCGGCACCTGTCTTTCGATTTGTTGCATCTGGCGGTATCTGTACCGGAATCATCAGGTGAATACGCTGAAGGAATGGTTTCTTCCTTCCTGACTGGGCGAATACAGCAGCATTTCGATATACCTGCGCATGTTTTCGATATGCCCCGGACGGATACAGATGCTATACTTCAATCATGCGGCGGTATGCCGCGATGGAAATGACAGAAACATCTTTCAGGAGGTCATGAAGATGCTGAACAATATTTCTGAAAACCTGCAGAAGGGCAAGGCGAAGATCGTCAAGCAGCTGGTGCAGGAGGCCGTCGACGCGGGCATTCCCGCCCAGGAGATCCTCGAAAAGGGCCTGATCGCCGGCATGAACGTCATCGGCGAAAAGTTCCGCAACAACGAGGTGTTTGTGCCCGAGGTGCTGGTCGCTGCCCGCGCGATGAACATGGGCGCGCAGGTCCTGAAGCCCCTGCTGTCCGCCGACGGCGTGAAGGCCAGCGGCAAGGTGTGCATCGGCACCATTCAGGGCGACCTGCACGACATCGGCAAGAACCTGGTCAAGATGATGATGGAGGGCAAGGGCCTGGAGGTCGTCGATCTGGGCACGGACGTGGCCCCCGAAACCTATGTGCAGACCGCCATCGAGCAGAACTGCCAGATCATCTGCTGCTCCGCGCTGCTGACCACCACCATGCCCCTGATGGGCGAGGTGGTCAAGGCCGCCGAGGCCGCCGGCATCCGCGACAAGGTCAAGATCATGATCGGCGGCGCGCCTGTGTCCGAGGAGTTCCGCGCGCAGATCGGCGCGGACGTGTACACCCCCGACGCTGCTTCCGCCGCGGACGCTGCGGTGAAGATCTGCGTCGGCTGCTGATGCGGAGGGTGACGGATGAACATTCGTGAACTGCTGTGGGAAGCCGCCCGGTCCGGACAAAAGCGGGCGCTGCCCATCCTTTCCTTTCCTGCGGCGCAGAAGCTGGGCGTGAGCGTGGCGGCGCTGGTGAAGTCGTCCGAAATGCAGGCGCAGGCGATGGAGATCATCGCCCGGGAGACCGACACGCTGGCCGCCGTGAGCCTGATGGACCTGTCGGTGGAGGCGGAGGCCTTCGGCGCGCAGGTGCGCTTTGCGGAGAATGAGGTCCCCGCCATCGTGGGGCAGCTGGTGTCTGACGAGGACGAGGCTAATGCGCTCTGCGTGCCGGAATTGACAGCCGGGCGGGCGATGCTCTGCGTGGAAGCCGTGCGCACCGCGAAGGAGCGCATCACCGACAAGCCCGTTATCGCGGGCATGATCGGCCCCTACTCCCTCGCCGGCCGCCTGTGCGACGTGACGGAGATCATGTACCTGTGCTACGACGAGCCGGAGACGGTGCATACCGTGCTGGACAAGGTCACGCAATACCTGATCCGCTACGGTCAGGCGATGAAGGACGCCGGTGCGGACGGCATCATGATGGCCGAGCCGCTCGCGGGCATCCTCAGCCCGGACATGGCGCAGGAGTTCTCCATGCCCTATGTGAAGCGCGTCATCGACGCCCTGCAGGACGACCGTTTCGCCGTCCTCTACCACAACTGCGGCAATTCCGTGCCCCAGATGCTTGAGGGCATCTATGCCCTGGGCGCGGCGGCATATCACTTCGGCAATGCCGTGGACATGGCGGCCATTCTGGCGAAGACGCCCGCAGATATCCTGGTCATGGGCAACATCGACCCGGCGGGCGAGTTCGCCGGCGGCACGGTGGAATCCATCACCGCCGCCACCCGCAGCCTGATGGAGAAGTGCGGCGCGTACCGGAACTTCGTGCCCTCCTCCGGCTGCGACATTCCCGCGCAGGCCCGGTGGGAGAACATCGACGCCTTCTTCGCCGCCATCCGCGGCTGACCCAAGGGAGAAACGCATGAATGACAAGCTGATCCGGCTCACCATCGAAGCCGGCGCGAAAAAAGCGGCCATCATCCGGACGGAGGACATCGTGTTGTCCTCCGTTTTTCGGGATATCTGCGCCAGCAACACCTGCGGAAAGTACGGCCGCTGCTGGATGTGTCCGCCGGATATCGGTGAGATCGGTGCGCTGATGGCCCGCCTGAAGGGCTACGAACAGGGCCTGCTGTACCAGACGGTCTACGCCATCGAGGACAGCTTCGATATCGAGGGCATGGGTGAGGCCGCCGCAAGCCACGCGCTGGTCAGCCAGGCGGTGAACGACGCGGTGAAGCCCCTGCTGCCGGGAAATCTGCACCTGTCCTGCGGCGGCTGCAACCTCTGCGAGCGCTGCGCAAAACTGGATGACCAGCCCTGCCGCATGCCGGAGAAGGCCCTGCCGCCCATGGAGGGCTACGGCATCGACGTATACCAGACGGTCAGACCCACCGACCTCAGATACACCAACGGCCAGAACACGGTGACCTTCTTCGGCATTGTGCTCTTTTGACGGGAGGGATTCCATGCCGACGCTGACGATCCGCCGGGGACAGCAGGCGATCACGCTGCCCTTTGACGCGCCCGCGCCCATTGCCGCGCTGCTGGAGCAGGCGGGCATGACGTTCGCAAAGCCCTGCGGCGGGCGGGGCGTGTGCGGCAAGTGCGCCGTGCTGCTGGAAGGCGCGGTCTCCCAGCCCAATGCGGCGGAGGTGCGCTGCGGGGCTCGTTTGGCCTGTCAGGCGGTGGCGCTGGGCGATGCGCGGGTCATCCTGCCGCAGGAGCAGCCCATCGGGCAGATCGAGGCCGGATGCGCCGCTGCGCTGCAGCCCGTGCAGCCCATGCCGGGCAGGCTCGGCGCAGCCATCGACGTGGGGACCACCACCCTCGCCCTGCGTCTGTACGACCTGATCAGTGGCGAAAGCCTCGCCAGCGCGACCATGCTGAACCCGCAGACGTCGGTGGCGGCGGACGTGATCGGCCGCATCGACGCGGCCATGCACGGCGGGCAGGAGAAGCTGCGTGCGTCCATCGTTTCGGCGCTGCATGCCCTGCTGTTCCGCGCCTGCGCACAGGCGGATCGCGCGGAGAACGAGGTCGCCTCGCTGGTCGTCACCGGCAACACGACCATGCTGTACCTGCTGACCGGGCGTGAGCCGACCGCCCTGTCCCGCGCGCCCTTTCAGGCGGACTGCCTGTTTGACTTTGAATGCGAGCTTCTCGGGCGCAGGGCTTATCTGCCGCCCTGTCTGCATGCCTTTGTGGGCGCGGACACCGCCTGTGCGCTGCTGGCCAGCGGCATGTCGGAATCCGGCGAAACGGCGCTGCTGTGCGACATCGGCACCAACGGTGAGATCGCCCTGTGGCATCGGGGACGGCTGTCCGTGGCGTCCACGGCGGCTGGCCCGGCATTCGAGGGCGCGGGCATCAGCTGCGGCTGCGGGAGCATCCCCGGCGCGATCGACCGGGTGGACGTTGAATCCGGCGCGCTCCGCCTCCACACCATCGGTGAGCAGCCTGCCGCAGGCCTGTGCGGCTCCGGGCTGGTGGACGCGGTGGCGGCGCTGCTGGCCACCGGCGCCATCGACGAAACCGGTGCGACGGAGGATGACCGCTGCCTCCTTGCCGACGGTGTTGCGCTCACGCAGCAGGATATCCGCGCCGTTCAGCTGGCCAAGGCGGCCATGGCGGCGGGCGTGGCGGCGCTCCTGTACGACGGCGGATGCCGGGAGAGCGACGTTGCGTCGGTCTGTCTGGCCGGAGGCTTCGGCAGCCACCTCAACGTCGGCAGCGCCGCGGCCATCGGCCTGATTTCCCGCGGGCTTGCAGACCGTGTCCGCGTCATCGGCAATGCGGCGCTGGATGGGGCTGCGATGCTCCTGATGGACACATCCCTGCGGCAGAAGCTGCGCAGCCTGTCCGCGCAGGCGAAGCATGTCCGCCTCGACGGCAACCCCTTCTTCAGCGGCCGCTATATTGAAGAAATGCTCTTCCCGGAGGCTGAATGACCGGCAGGCGGCGGAAAATGTCGTTCCGCGCGCATCATACACAGAAACGGCCCCTCTGTCTTTTGCGGACAGAAGGGCCGTTCTTGCTTCGATTACAGGTATTTGAGCAGCTCGTCGCGGAGGCTGTCCCAGCGCGGGTCGGCAATGCCGAAGTCCATCTGCCGGTAGCTCCAGACGCAGCGGGCGATGTGATGCTTCTGGAACACCGCGTGGATGGTCTTGAACCACTCCAGCGCATCCTCCGTCGGCACCACGTCGATCACGCCGTATTCGCCGCAGTACAGGGAGGTGTGGTTCTTTTCCGCCGCCTCGATGGCGGAGGAGAACAGCTCCTCGAAGCTTTCCTGCGTCCAGCCGTTGTCGCGGAAGGCGCTGCGGACGTTCACCAGCGGCGGCACCCAGCCTGCGCCCTGATGGGTGTAGGCCATGGGCTCGTAGCAGTGGAAGTTGTACAGCACGCGGTCGTCCGCCGGTGCAGCCAGATCCTTCACGGCATGGGCGGCGTTGTGGTGGTAGCTGCCCACGAGAATCAGGGTGTTGGGCGCGTAGACGCGGATGCGGCGGATCGCCTCGGCGGAGATGCGGTTCCATTCGCCGATGTACTCCGGCAGCGTCACCTCGTTGAGCAGCTCGAACACGACGCGGTCTGCCAGATGGCCGTAGTGCCGGGCGATCTCCTCCCACAGGCGGCAAAAGCGCTCCTGATACGCCGCGCTGTCGAAGAAGCCGGACTCCTTCTCGCCCTGATCGAAGGAGAAGCCGGCCGTCTTGTGCAGGTCGATGATCGCCTTGAGACCGTGGGTCTTGCAGGCCGCCAGCGCGAAGTCGATCCGCTCCCAGCCGGGGGCGTCATAGCCGCCCTGAGCGTCCTCCAGGACGTTGTAATCCACCGGAATGCGCACGTGATCCAGCCCCCACGAGGCGATCCGGGCGATATCCTCTTCCTTGATGAAATGGTTCAGGCGCTCCTGCGAATAGTCGCACTGGCTCAGCCAGCCGCCGAGGTTCACGCCGCGTTCAATTCCCATCTTCGTCAGCATCTGATAAACCCTCCGTTTGCTTTCGCAATTTGGTTGACAGTCCTATTCGCTCTCCGCTGCCGGATTCCTGCCGGCAGAAGGGGGACGCCGCGATTTTTCCGGCGGAGGCACTGCGGAAGATGGAAAATACCTCCCGGCCGGATCGGGCGGGAGGCGTTGATACGTCAGGCGAGGATGGCGCGGGCGACGTCGGGCCAGATCGCCCGGTAGCCCTCGGGGCGGATGTGCATGCCCTCGATGGTATATTCGGCCTTCAGGCGGCCCTGCTCATCGGTCAGCGGGGCGTTGAAGTCCATGAAGCGGTGGCCGCGGCGGGCGGCGAGGGCTTCCACGGCGCGGTTGGCCTCGCGGATGCGCTCGTTGGTACGGATGCGCAGGCAGGCCCGCATGCCATCATCGGCAGCGGCGTCATAGTTGATGGGATAGTAGGCCATCAGGATGATGTCCGCGCCGGGCAGCGCTTCCTCAATGCGGCGGAGGATCTCCTCGTAGCGACCGATCAGCGCGTCGATGGTGACGGACGCGTCGGACAGGTCGTTGGTGCCGATGTTGATGAACACGCGCCGGGGCGCGAGGTCGGTGACCAGCGCGTCCAGAATGGGCAGCATGTCCTCCGTGCGGTAGCCGCCCACGCCGCGGTTATACACCCTGGGGGCGTGAGGGCCGAGCTCCTCTGCCCAGAGGTGGACGGGGAACATCTCCATCAGCGACGAGCCGGTGAAGACGATCTGCCCCTTCGCGGCGGTTTTGTTTTCTTCGCGGTAGCGTTCGACGAGGCGGCGCTTCTCGATGCGCCATGCAGGTTCGCTCATGGGGTTGCCTCCTTGCTGGTCGTCTGTTCTCCGGTCAGGCCGAAAACCGATTCGGCAAAGGCGACGGCCTCCTCCGGGGTGGAGGTATCGGTGCGGACATAGACCGGGAAGCCGCTGTTTTCAAAGATGGCGTACTGCTCGGGGCTGTTGAGGCGCTCGAGGCAGGCGCGGAAATTGGCCATGGCAGCCTCGGGGTCGGGCGCCTCGCCGATCTTCTGGAGCAGGAACTGCTTTTCCGGGTCGCTGCGGTCGAAGAAGCGATCCACCGACATGCTCTGGGGCGCGAGCATCACCAGCACGTTGTGATCCCCGGCGATCTCGTGCAGCATGTCCAGCGGGATGTTCGTGTCCACGAACACGGGCCGGTTCATCTGGGACAGGTGGATCAGCAGCAAAAGCTCCAGATCGGCGGCCTCGCGGGACACACCCTCGATCCAGGCGGCATATGCCTCGGGGGTGCGGCTGATGAACTCCTGCCAGCCGGACATGGTGTCGAAATACCGCAGGTTCGGCTGATGCGCCGCGTCGGTCAGGTCGGTCAGTGCATCGTGGTAGTTTTCGCCGCACATGATGCCGCGGTGCTTCTCGGCCAGCGTGCGGACGAGGGTGGATTTGCCTGCATATGCGGTGCCGTTGACGAAATAGACCCGGCGGAACAGGGCGCGCAGCAGGTTCGGGGCGATGCTGATCATGGCGTACCTCCTTACAGGGGATGCATACAGGCTTAGGATAACACAATGCACAGCATTTGTCGAGGCAAAGCCGCATGCGCGGTCAGGGGCATTTCCTGCGGGGTATGTGCCTGCCGGAGATGCGCGGCGCGCTTCAATCCCGCAGCACGGTCAGCCCGGGCAGCTCCTGGGCGGTCGGCGGGACGAAGAGGCTGTTCACCTTGTTCAGGAGGCCTTCGTCGACATAATAGTCGGAAGGGTCGGCCTGACCGGCGGTGATGGCGGCGTTGCGCCCGGCGATGCGGCGGTGCCACTCCTCGTCCGGGACGTCCAGCCAGCGCCAGTCCAGCTCGAACCCGGACAGCGCCTCCGTCGCCTCGCGGCGCAGTTCGGGCGTCCAGAAGCCGAAGTCCACCACGGGGGTGACGCCCGCTTCTGCGCACTGGCGCGCCAGATGCAGCAGGTAGCTCCGTGCGCGGGCGGCCAGCATGTCATGATGCTCGCCGCAGCCGCCGGGGAACATCGTCTGCATCAGCTGATCGCAGGAGATCAGCATCGTGCCGGGCAGCTGCCGGGCGTAGGTGGTCTTGCCGGAACAGATTTTACCGATCAGCAGAATGATCTTCATCGTTTGCTCTCCTTGTGAACGTACAGCGTGCCCGGCTCCTGAGAGCAGCCGCAGACATACTTCGCCCAGGGGATGCGCGGCAGGCGGTGCTCCTGCGCGCCCTCGGGGTACAGGCGGACGATGTGCACGCTGTCATATCCGACGGCGGCGAGGAAGGTCAGGTGGTGCGCCTTTTCCATCGGGTGCGACCACTGGACGAGCTTCTCCGCCTCGACGTCGGTGATCGTCAGGGCGTGGGCGTCGTCGGCAGTCCGGGCCTGCATGGGGGTCAGCCGCCGGCCGCAGCAGGTGATCTCCGGCCTGCCGGTGGCGGTCAGCAGTGCGCCGCAGTCCGGGCACTGGTAAAACTGGATGCGCTTCATATTACCTCCGTCATGGGGATTGGATACGGCGAGCCCGGTCAGCAGCGCATCGCTGCTCAGCCCCAGCTCGCGGGAGAGGGCGACGGCGATGGCAGGGTCAGGGGTTCCTGCGCCGCGCTCCCACTTGGACACGGCGGCGGCGCTGACGTGGATGCGCGCGGCCAGTGCGGCCTGCGTCAGCCCTGCGGCCAGCCGCTGACGGCGGATCAGTGCGCCGATACTCGTTCCCTTCATCGGGATCACCTCCTGAACAGCAGGATACCACAGATGTCGGGGTAGGGCAAGCGACGGAGCGTTGACAGGGAGAATACCAGGAAGCATCATCCGGATATACCATAGCACGCCGAAGCGCCAACCGTCAAGGATTCACGAGGTTTTGCAGAAAATGTGAAAAAACCTGTTGACAAATGTATCGGCGACCGATATAATATATATCGACGACCGATATAACGGCCGCCGAAAGGATGAAGAACATGGGCGCAAACAACGGCGCATTGACGGAAGCGGTTTACTACATCCTGCTGTCGCTGCTGCAGCCGATGCACGGCTACGGCATCATGCAGAATGTGGAGCGGCTGTCGGGCGGGAGGCTCCGGCTGGCAGCGGGCACGCTGTACGGGGCGATCAGCACGATGCAGGAAAAGGGCTGGATCATGGCGGCAGGCGCAGAGGCGGACAGCCGCAAGAAGGAATATGTCATCACGGACGCGGGCAAGGGCGTGCTCCGGGCCGAATACATGCGGCTGCGGGAGCTGGTGGAGAATGGCCGCGCGATGCTGGAGGAGGATGCACGATGAGGACGACGATCCGCAAGGTATTCTGGGCCTGGGAGTTCGAGGAAGAGGAAAAGTGGCTGGCGGACATGGCCGCGCAGGGCAAGGCGCTGGTGAGCGCGCGCTACTTCACCTACGAGTTTGAGGACAGCGAGCCTGGGGAATACGCCGTTCGCCTGGAGATGCTGAACCACATGCCGGACAGCCCCGAGGGGCAGCGGTACATCGCCTTCGTGGAGGAGACGGGCGCGGAGTATATCGGCAAGGTGATGAAGTGGGTGTACTTCCGCAAGAAGACCGCGCTGGGCGAGTTCGAGCTGCACGGGGACAACGCCACGCGCATGAAGCACCTCAAGGGCATCATCAACCTGCTCAAGCCGCTGATGGTCATCAACATCGGTGCGGGCATGTACAACCTGGGCGTGTTCCTGTCGTACCGGAACGGGCTCAGCCTGCTGGCGGTGCTGCTCTCTGCGGGCGTTGCGGGGTTCCTGTTCCGGGGCATCACCCTGCTGAACCAGCGGAAGGACCGGCTGGAAAGGGAATGTCAGCTGTTTGAGTGAGGAGGAGTCGGAATGGAGGAGCAGAATATGAACGAGGATCAGAACAAGCAGGAAAAGCAGCCGTCTTCCGGCTTCAACCCGGCGGGGTTGATGATCGGCATGGGCATCGGGCTGTGCTTCGGCGTGTCGATGGGGAATCTGGCGCTGAGCCTGCTGATGGGTCTGGGCGTGGGGCTGTGTTACAGCGTGGCGCTTGGCCACAAGGGGGAAAAGAAATGAAGGAGTTTCTGACGGCGGCGCTGCCGTGGGTCGCGATGGGGATCGCCCTGGCGATCGCGGTCGTGCACATGAAGAAATGACGCGCCTGCATGGACCGGCACAGCGCCGGGCAGCATGATGCCGGGCAAAATCAAAAATTTCTGCTTGACATCGGCTCCCGGCGGTGGTAATATGTATGAGTACCATTTCCGGTGGTAATGACGGAGAGGTCCCACCTGTTCCCATACCGAACACAGCAGTTAAGCTCTCCAGTGCCGAAAGTACTTGGCTGGACACGGCCCGGGAGGATAGGTCGCTGCCGGATTCCCATATTCCTCAGTAGCTCAATGGCAGAGCACCCGGCTGTTAACCGGGTTGTTGTAGGTTCGAGTCCTACCTGGGGAGCGCAAGCGTCGGATGCTGATCCGGCGCTTTTTTGTGCGCACGAAAAAGCCTGCCGGAAGCAAATACGTCCGACAGGCAATATATACCGTTTATTCGCCGGCGATGAAGAGCACGCCGAGCGTACCGGGGCCGCAGTGGCTGGAGACCACGCCGCCGGCACGGGTGACGTGGATGGCTCCGAAGCAGCCCAGGTCCTCCAGCCATTCGCGGACGGAGGCGATCGTCTCCTCCGGACAGCCGGAGTGGGTGATGAATACGCGGTCCTTCCTGGCCGCGCGCAGCTCCGCCTCCATCTCCATGGCGTAGGAGAGGATCACGCGGTCCATCTTGCCGCGGTACTTCTTGCCGGGGGACATCCTGCCCTCCGCCACGGCGATGCGCGGATGCAGCTTCAGCGCGCCGCCCATCATCGCCGCCAGACCGCTGCAGCGGCCGCCGCGGTGCAGGTACGCGAGGGTATCGACGACGAAGCTCGCCCGGACCAGCGGGCGGATCTTTTCGATGTGCGCGGCGATCTCCTTCGCCGTTTTGCCGGCCTTGGCCATTTCGGCGGCCTCGATGACCTGCAGGCCGACGCCGGTGGACAGGTTCATCGAGTCGATGACCGTCACCAGGTGCTCTGCGTTCAGCTGCTCCGCGGCCATGCGCATCACGTTGTAGGTGGAGGACATGCTGCTGGAAATGGAGAAGCAGACGACCTCGCGGCCCTCGCTGACGTAGGGCTCAAAGGCGGCCATCGCGTCCTCCAGGGAGCAGGCGGCCGTCTTGGGGGAACTGCGGTGCAGGTCGGACCAGCGGTAGATCTCGTCCGGAGTCACGCCGCGGCCATCCTCGAAGTCCTGTTCGCCGAGGATGATGTGCAGGGGAAGAACGTCGATATCGTATTGTGCGACCAGTTCAGGGGACAGGTCGCACGTGCTGTCGGAAATGATCTTGACCATGTGCAGGGGCCTCGCTTTCTTGCTGGGAAAAAGATGACACCTGTTATTATACATGGGAAAGATAAACTGAAACGAAACTGGCTGTGTGAAAATGGAAAGCCGGAGGGGCGCTCACTGGTGCATGGGCAAGATCACGGAGAAGGTCGTTCCCTCCTCCGTGCTGTCGACGAGCACCTGTCCCGCGTGCAGCTCGGCGATCTTCTTCACGATGGACAGCCCCACGCCTGCGCCCTCGCCCGCATGGGAGGTATCGCCCTGCCAGAATTTGTCGAACACGCGGCGGATCTGCTCCGGCGGGATGTGGGAGCCGGTGTTGTGCACGTCCACCTGCAGGGAGCTCTCGCGTGCATGCAGCTCCGCCCGCGTGTAGACCCGGACGCTGATCTGTCCGCCCTCCGGGGTGAACTTGATCGCGTTGCCCAGCAGGTTCAGCCAGACCTGGCGCAGCAGCTCTTCGTTGGCCTGGATGCGGAATTCCTTGAAGTCCGCCGCGATGCTGAGCTCCTTGCGCGTCCAGTCCTTCTCCAGCAGCAGGATGCACCGGCGCAGCTGCTCGGAGAGGTTGAACTCCGTCACGTCGGTGAGGATCTGCTGGTTCTCCACCTTGGAGAGGTTGAGGACGTTGGTGGCCATGCTGGACAGGCGGGTGGATTCGTCCACGATCACGTCCAGATAGGCGCGGCGCTGCTCCTCGGGCAGGTCGGGGCGCTGCAGGAGCTTTGCAAAGCCGCGGATGGAGACGATGGGCGTCTTGAATTCGTGGGAAAAGTTGTTGATAAAGTCCGTGCGCAGGAGCTCGGTGTTCTGCAGCTCGCTGGCGAGGGTGTTGAAGCTGTCGGTCAGCTCGCGCCCCAGGGTCGTATCGCCCAGGTCTACGCGCTCCTCGAAATGGCCGCTGGCAAGGCGGCGCATGCTGGTGATCAGCCGGTACACCGGACCCAGCGGGATGCGCAGGATCAGCGGCGTGACGGAGGAGCCCACGGCGAAGGCCGCGATGGCGCAGAAGATGAAGGGCAGCGCGGAGGTGTTGTCCACGTATTCGGAGAAGGGCGTGTTCTGCATGATCAGCGTGCCGGCGCTGAAGAGCAGCAGGATGATGACCAGGATCACAAACACGCACAGGGAGCAGATGAGGGTGAAGTTGCGCTGGGCGGAATTTTTCGGGTGCTTCTTCATTTTGCGCCTCCGTCATGGCGGATGGCCTTGTAGCCCAGCCCGCGCACCGAGACGATCTCGAATTCCGGCCAGCCCTCGAAGCGCTTGCGCAGCCGGCCGATGTGCACGGTGACGGTCTCCCAGCCGGTGTCGCTGTCCGCGCCCCAGATCTCGTCCATCAGCTCGATCCGCGTGAAGATCCGCCCGGGGTAGGAAAGGAGCTTGTACAGCAGCTGGAACTCCTTCTGCGGCAGCTCCTGCGTTTCCCCCGCGCGGCTCACGCTCAGGCTGTCCCAGTCCAGGACGATGCTGTCCGCGCCGCTGCCCAGCACGATCCGCCGTTCCGACACGATCCGCGCCCGGCGCAACAGCGCCCGGATGCGCAGCAGCAGCTCCTCCTCGTCCACGGGCTTGACCATGAAGTCGTCCGTGCCGGCGATGAAGCCCTGCTTGATGTCGGCGGGCATCTGCTTGGCGGAAACCATCAGGATGGGCAGGTCGTTCCGGGCGGCACGCAGCTCCCGGGTGAATTCGTACCCGTCCATCCGGGGCATCATCACGTCCAGCAGCACCAGGTCGATGTGCTGCGCTTCCAGCATCGCCAGCGCCTCCAGCCCGTTGCTGGCCAGCGAAACGGTGTAGTGCTCCGCCTCGAGGATCGCCCGCATCAGCAGGCGCGTGTTCTTGTCGTCATCCACCACGAGAATGTGGAACATGGGTTTCACTCCTTCGTTGCCAATGGGTGCAGAACCATTATGCACCACCGCGCCGGAAGAATCAAGGGCATGCGCCGGTTTTGGCAGAAATCTGTTGACACAGGTTGAGAAACATGGTATTTATTCATATGAATATTTGCGAACAGAGGGTAAGGCATGCAGAAACGGCTGGGAAAAATGGATCTGGGGATGATGAAGGTCATCATGGCGCTGGCGTGGCCGACGATGCTGGAGCAGCTGCTGCAGACGGCGGTGCAGTACATCGATACGGCGATGGTCAGCTCCCTGAGCACGCAGGAGATGGCGGCGGTCGGCGCGACGACGACGGTGGGCTGGCTCATCGGCGGCATGGTATCGGCCTTTGGCGTGGGTTTTTTGTCCTTCATCGCCCGCGCGTGCGGCGCGAATGACCGGACGGCGGCGGCAAGGGCGACGGCGCAGGCGGTCGTGGTGACGCTGACGGTGGGCGTGCTGTTCACGGCGGTCACACTCGGGCTGAGCGGCCTGGTGCCGGTGTGGATGCAGGTGGATGCGGATGTGCGCCCGCTGGCCACAACCTACTTCTTCATCCTGTATCTGCCCATGCTGCCCAGAGCTGCGACGATCATCTTCGGCACGGTCCTGCGCGCTGCGGGCGACACGAAAACGCCCATGAAGGTCGGCATCTGGGTGAACCTGATCAACGTGGTGCTGAACTTCCTGCTGATCTTCCCCACGACGGAACGGACGCTGCTGGGCCTGACCTTCACCACG
Source organism: Clostridiales bacterium (assembly GCA_015056155.1). Classification (GTDB taxonomy): domain Bacteria; phylum Bacillota; class Clostridia; order Christensenellales; family Aristaeellaceae; genus UBA11524. Next base: position 6,723 of record SVGU01000031.1, on the reverse strand, counting down.
CCGGGTGCAGGCATGGGCGTGACGGGCGCAGCCATCGCCAGCGCCATTGCGGTGACGGTGGGCGGCGTGTACATCACGGCGGTGCTCTGGCGGCACCCGATGGTCTCGCCCCGGGGGCAGAAATTCCGCCCGGACTGGAGCATTCTCCGTCCGACCTTCCGCGTGGCGCTGCCCAATATGCTCCAGCGCTTCGGCACCTCGCTGGGCTATGTGGCCTTCGCGTCGATGATCAACGGCCTCGGCAGCGCGGCGACGGCGGCGCATTCCATTGCCAACACGGTCGAGAGCGCCTTCTATATCCCTGGCTACGGCATGCAGACCGCCGCGGCGACCCTGGCGGGCAACGCCTACGGCGCGAAGGACGCCGACCGGATGAAGCGGCTGGCGCGGATGTTCATCCCCATCGAGGTGGGGCTGATGATCCTCTCTGGCGGGCTGCTGTTCTTCCTGGCGCCGCCGCTGGCAGGGCTGTTCGCGGCCAGGCAGGAGCCGATCGTCCGGACGCTGGTGATCACGGTGCTGCAGATGGTGGCGGTGTCCGAGCCGTTCTATGGCTTCTCCATCATCGTGGAGGGCATGATGCAGGGCGTGGGCCGGACGAAGCAGCCCTTCATCTTCAATGTCGCTGGCATGTGGCTGGTGCGCATCCTCGGCACGTGGATCTGCACGACGTATTTCTTCCGGGACGCGGCCAGCGGCCTGATCGCCGCATGGGCGTGCATGATCGCCCACAACCTGCTGCTGTTCGTGCTGTTCCTGATCTGCTATGTGCGCGGCACGTGGAATCCCCTGCGGGATAAGTGAAAATCGACGGGTGCGTCCGGCGGGGCGCATCCGTTTTTGCATGCCGTTCGTCTGCGCGTCACGCTGCCGTCACATACGGACGGTAAAATAACGATGGAAATTTATCGTTCCGGAAGGAGAAATGAACATGAAAAAGCGGATGCTGATGCTCCTGGGCATGCTGCTGCTCTGTACGGGCGTGCTGGCGCTGGAGGCGGAAACGGCGATCGTCCTGGGCGACGTGATCCTTGTGGACGGCGCGGTCATCCCGGAGGATGCGGCGGCGCCGGTGTACCTGGCCTGCGTGACGGAGAACCACGAGGATGTGCCTGCGGAGCTGGCGGGCGTGAGCAACCGGGTCGTGACCATCGCGAAGGGCGGCGTCTACCGCATCAGCGGCGCGGCGGCGGATGCGCAGATCGCCGTGAAGGCCGGCGCGGACGAGACGGTCCGGCTGATCCTGGACGGCGTGGACCTGACGTGCCGCACCCACGCGGCCATCGCCGTGTACAGCGCCGCAGATCCCCGCACGGCGGGCGCATACGGCGTGACGATCGAGCTGGCGGAGGGGAGCGAGAACCGCATCACCGGCAGCCACAACGCCGTGACCGGGGCAGAACCGGAATTCGACGGCGCGATCGGCTCGCAGGTGTCCCTGGGCTTTGAGGGCAGCGGCAGCCTCACCATGGACGCGGACAAGGAGGGCGTGGAGGTCGCCAGCGGCCACCTGACCATCAACGGCGGCGTGTTCCGGATCGAGGCGGGCGACGATCCCCTCAACGTGTCCGAGGACGGCGTGGGCGTGCTGACGATGAACGGCGGCTATGTCTACTCGGCGGTGAAGAATGCTCCCGGCGGCGAGGGCGACGGCATCGACTCCAACGGCTGGATCGTCTTCAACGGCGGCACGGCCATCAACCTGGCCCACCCGGCCAGCCAGGACGGCGGCATCGACTCGGACATGGGCAGCACCATCAACGGTGGCCTGATCGTCGGCGCGGGCAACATGTACGACCCCATCGAAAGCGACTCCGCACAGCTGTTCATGATGCTGGAGTTCTCCGAATCCACGGACGACCTGATCGTCGTGACGGACGCGGCCGGAAAGCCCGTCTTCGCCTACGATTTCCCCCATGACTACATGTACATCGCCTTCTCCACGCCGGAGCTGGTGGAGGGCGGCGTATACCGCGTGTACCTGGGCGGCACGATCGAGGGTACGCAGCAGGACGGCCTGTACACGGAGATCACCGCCTACACCCCTGGGCGGCAGATGGTGCACGGCGGCGGCGTGGCGCAGCAGCGGAGCATGGCGATGCAGGCGCCGCAGGGCATGGGCGGCTTTGATCCCGCGCAGGGCATGCAGCCCGGGAACCAGCAGATGCAGCCCGGCATGGCAGTGCCCGGACAGGGCATGCAGCCCGGCGGACAGCAGGGCTTCGACCCGATGCAGGGCGCAGGGGCGATGCAGGCCATGTGGGGCAGCATCGACCTGAACGAGCTGCTCGGGGATGCGGACCTGAACGAGCTGCTGGCCGGGAAGGACCTGAACGGGCTGCTGACGGGCTTCGCGCTGACGGACCTGCTGACGGAGGAGCAGCTGCGGAGCATCTTCGGCGACGAAGTGGATCCGGCGGCGCTGGCGGCGATGGGCGGCATGGGACGCGGTATGGGCTTCGGCATGGCGCCCCGGGGGATGGAGTCCTCCGCGGAAACCGCCACGGGCGATTTCCTCCTGACGCGCCAGAGCTGCACCTTCTCCAATGTGTCCGCGATGGAATGATATGAACGCGGCCGGTCTTCCAACGGGGAGATCGGCTGCTTCTGCGTTTTCCGGAAGGCGGGCGGCGTTCCTTTTTTCCGGTGTTCGCTTTTCTTTTTGCGGCGGCTGATGTACAATGGTGCTGATTGCGGAAAGGGGGCGGCACGATGGACAAGCTTGAGACGCTGCGGCGGTATTTCGGTCATGAGAGCTTTCGGGCGGGGCAGGAAACCATGGTGGACGCGCTGCTTTCCGGACGGGATGCGCTGGGCGTGATGCCCACGGGCGCGGGCAAGTCGATGTGCTATCAGGTGCCTGCGCTGATGCTGCCGGGGATCACGCTGGTCATTTCGCCGCTGATCTCCCTGATGGCGGACCAGGTCGCGGCGCTCCGGAGCGCGGGCATCCCGGCGGCATACCTCAACTCGACGCTCACCCCGCGTCAGATGGACCTGGCGCTGGAGCGGGCGTATCAGGGGGCGTACAAGATCATCTACGTCGCCCCGGAGCGGCTGGAGACGCCCTCCTTCCTCCGCTTTGCCCAGCATGCGCAGATCTCCCTCCTCGCCGTGGACGAGGCGCACTGCGTGTCCCAGTGGGGACAGGACTTCCGACCGGTGTATCTGCGCATCGCGGATTTCGTGGACATGCTGCCCCGGCGGCCGGTGATGGGCGCCTTCACTGCGACGGCGACCCAGCGCGTCCGGGAGGACATTGTGCGGCATCTGCGGCTGGTTTCCCCGGCGACGGTGACGACCGGCTTTGACCGGCCGAACCTGTATTTCGAGGTCGTCCGGGTGAAGAAGCGCGATCCGGCGCTGCTCAGGGTCCTCGCGGGCAAGCAGGGACAGTCCGGCATCGTCTACTGCGCGACGCGCAAATCCGTCGAGGAGGTCTGCGACAAGCTCTGCGGCGCGGGCTATGCCGCCGGGCGGTACCACGCGGGCCTTTCGGATGAGGAGCGAAAGCAGAACCAGGAGGACTTCCAGTACGACCGGGTGCAGATCATGGTCGCGACCAACGCCTTCGGCATGGGCATCGACAAGTCCAACGTGCGCTTCGTGATCCACTACAACATGCCCAAATCCATGGAGGCATACTATCAGGAGGCCGGGCGTGCCGGGCGCGACGGCGAGCCGTCGGAGTGCGTGCTGCTCTACAACGCGCAGGATATCATCACCGGGCGGTGGATGATCAACAACTCGCCGCCCAACGAGGCGCTCTCCGCTGCGGAGCAGGCCAGGGTGCGCCAGCTGGATCTGCAGCGACTGCAGAGCATGATCGACTACTGCACGCGGGACCGGTGTCTGCGGACCTGCATCCTGAACTACTTCGGCGACCGGACGGAGGGGGACTGCGGGGACTGCGGCCACTGCACCGGCGGGCGCTACGGCGAGAGCGCCGCTGCCGCATCCGGCCGGAAGACGCCGCGCAGGGCTGTGGAGGACAAGCCTGCTGTGACCGGGCGCATCGAGGGCGCGGGCGACCTGTTCGAGCAGCTGCGCGCCGTGCGCATGGCGCTGGCGAAGAAGCAGCATGTGCCGCCCTACGTCATCTGCTCTGATGCGACGCTGAACAGCATGTGCCGCGTGAAGCCCCAGACGAAGGCCGGCATGCTGTCTGTCAGCGGAATGGGCGAGATCAAGACGCAGCGCTACGGCGAGGCGTTCCTGCAGGTGATCCGGGAGCACGAGGCGGCCGCCCGCAAGACCCGGCAGCAGGTCAGCGCCCTCGCGCGGCAGTCACAGATGGTGTACAGCCGCTCCGGCGCAAAGCCGGGGAGCGGACAGCCCGCCGTCGCGCGGGTCGTGCGGATCATTGAGCCGCCGAAGAGCGCGCCCCTTCCGCCGCCGCGTCCCCCCATGGAGGACGATGACGACGAGGCGCTGGCGGATGCGTACCTCTCCGGCGTGTCCATTCAGGAAATGGCGGACGAGCTGGGGGTGCATCCGGCGGAAATTCGTCGAAGATTGCAGGAGATGGACTTGATATTCTGATGAAATTGTGCTATGATAACGTTAATGTAAAAACACAATGAAGAGGAGGTCCATGACCTTGATTGAGAAGTACTCTGATGTGCTGATCCCCCAGCGCGCGGATCCCTGTATTCTGCTGGCCGAGGACGGCTGGTACTATTTCACTGCCTCCGTGCCCGCCTTTGACCTGATCGAGCTGCGCCGTGCCCGCACCATCGAGGAGCTGCCCGACGCCCCCACCCGCGTCGTGTGGCGCAAGCATGCCGAGGGCGCAATGAGCAAGTACATCTGGGCGCCGGAGATCCACTATGTGGACGGCGTGTGGTGCATCTACTTCGCCGCGGCGGCGGAGGAGCCCGACAACCTCGGCGTGTTCAGCCACCGTACCTACTGCATTCAGTGCAAGGGCGACCCCATGGCGGACGAATGGGTCGAGGCCGGCCAGATCAACACCGGCTGGGAATCCTTCACCATCGACTCCACCACCTTCGTCGCGGCCGGCAAGCGTTATTTCTGCTGGGCGCAGCGCGATTACGCCATCCCCGGCAACTCCAACCTGTACATCGCCGAGATGCTCTCCGCGACGGAGCTGAAGCTGCCGGCGACGCTGCTGACGGTGCCGGAATATGACTGGGAGTGCATCGGCTACCTCGTCAACGAAGGCCCCTCCGTCCTCAAACACAACGGCAAGCTGTACCTGACCTACTCCGGCTCTGCGACGGACGAGAACTATGCCATGGGCATGCTGACCGCCGACGAGGATGCGGACCTGCTGAAGAAGGAAAGCTGGCAGAAGTCCCCCGTGCCGGTGATGGTCACCGACCCCACGCACAAGATCTACGGCCCCGGCCACAACTCCTTCACCAAGGACAAGGACGGCCGCGACCTGCTGGTCTTCCACGCCCGCCCCTATCCGGGCTTCATCGGCGATCCGCTGTCCGACCCCAACCGCCACTGCCATGTCTGGCCGGTGGAGTACGATGCGGACGACAAGCCGGTCTTCAACTGATCCAAATCAATATGCGGGCTGCTGCATCTCTGTGCGGCAGCCCGCTTGCGCGTCTGTCAGTCCTCCGGTGGGCGCAGCAGCCGGAAATCGCTCCGGTAGAAGTCCAGCACGCCTTCCTTTTTCAGCTTGCTCATCTCTGCCGACAGGCCGCTGCGGTCCACGCCGAGATAATCCGCCAGTCCCTGCCGGTCGAAGGGGATCGTGAAGTCCGCCTGCCCGGCCTCCTTGGCCTGCATCAGCAGGTAGGTCATCAGCTTCTCCCTTGTGGTGCGGCCGGAGGTGATCAGCGTCTTGCGGTGCAGGGCGAGGTTCTTGTGCGCCATGATCTGCAGGAGGTTGTGGATGATGCGGCTGTGAAAGGCGCAGGCGCTGCAGCAGCTGGTGAGCACCCGGCGGCAGTCCAGCAGCAGCGCCTCGCAGTTCTCCGCCGCCACCACGCTGACCGGCAGATGCTCCGTTCCGACGCAGGCGAAGGACTCCGCGAACAGCTGCCCCGGGCGGATGTTCAGCAGGATGCTGCGGTTGCCGTAGTAGTCCGTGCGAACCAGCTGCACCTGTCCGGACAGCAGGACGCCCACATGCCGCGCGGGCGTGCCCTCCGCCATGATGCATTCGCCCCGGGCGCAGGTGATGTGCTTCGCCCCCAGACAATGGAGCAGGCTGCTCAGGTCGTCGTCTGCCACGCCCTCAAACAGCGCGCAGTCCGTCAAAACAGGCGTGATCGGGATCATCGGGCCGCCTCCTTGTGTTGAAAATTCAACATACTTTTCGGGAAAAGTATACGATAATGATGTCATCCGGTCAAGAAGAACATGGAGGGATGGAACATGATCCGCAGAATCATCAGGATCGACGAGGAAAAGTGCATCGGCTGCGGCCTGTGTGCCGACGCCTGCCACGAGGGCGCCATCGGCATGGTGAACGGCAAGGCGAAGCTGCTGCGCGAGGACTACTGCGACGGCCTGGGCGATTGCCTGCCCGCCTGCCCCACGAATGCGATCTCCTTTGAGGAGCGCGAAGCCCCCGCCTATGATGAGGCTGCCGTGCAGGCCGCGAAAAAGGCGAAGACGGCGCCGCTGCCCTGCGGCTGCCCCGGCAGCGCCTGCCGCTCCATTGAGCCGGAAGCCGCCGGCGAATCGGCCCGCGTGCCCAGCTGTCTGAGCAATTTCCCTGTGCAGATCCAGCTCGCCCCG
>SVGU01000030.1 GCA_015056155.1 Clostridiales bacterium | reverse complement strand
GCCGAGCCCGACGCCTACGGCAACGCCGACGCCCACCCCCACGCCGAGCCCGACGCCCACGGCAACACCGACGCCCACCCCGCGACCGACGGCAACGCCGTATCCCTTCGATGCGAGCAAGACCTTCCGCGTGGACGGCGTCAGCTACGGGCTGAAGTACCGCCTGTCGATCTCGCTGGACCGGGAAGGACGGATCGACTACATCTATATCAACACCAATACCCTGACCAACGGCCACGGCCGGCTGTGCGGCGGCGACGAGACGAAGAAGTTCCCCGGCCAGTTTATGGGCGAAACAGGCCCCTTTGAGCTGGGTCGGAACATCGACGCCGTCTCCGGCGCGACCATCACCAGCGGCGATATCGTTGATCTGATCAACGAGACGATCGAGCGGATCAAGTCCGGCGATCTGCGCTGATGCGGGATCCTTGCTGCCTCCTCCTGTACCGGGGGAGGCTTTTTGCGCCGGAATGGGCGGCGCGGCTGTTCTGTTCCTGTCTTTTGCTTTACAATCCCGCCGGAATCAAGTATAATAGACTGTATCCAATCTGGCATTCCGCCGGGAGCGAAGGCACCGGACGGGCGATACGCCGGGTGGAGCAGGGGCGATGTGCCCCGGATAACGTAGGGTATCCCGTGAGGAACCCGAGCGGAGGGAAATGAAAATGAAAAATCGCAAGAACCTGAATCGTCTGGTGCTGCTGGCGCTGTTCATCGCCATTGAGCTGGCGTTCCGCCTGCTGGGCCTGGGACGCGTGCCCTTCGGACCGCTGAATATGTCCTTCATGACGGTGCCGATCGCGGTCGGCGCGATGCTGCTGGGTCCGCTGGAGGGCCTGGTGCTGGGCGCGGTGTTCGGCGTGTGCAGCCTGTGGGACGCCATCAACGGCGCGGGCGGCATGACGAACATCCTCTTTGGCATCAGTGCCGTGCATACGGTGGTCCTGTGCGTGGGTACCCGCGCGCTGATGGGGCTGATGACCGGTCTGGTCTTCAGAGCGGTGAGCCGCATCGACCGGACGAACGTTGTGTCATACTTTGTCGGCGCATTCTCCGCGCCCTTCCTGAACACGCTGTTCTTCATGGGCTATATCGTCCTGGCCTTCTACCAGACGACCTATGTGCAGGAGCTGGCGGCGAAGAACGGCGCGGCCAACCCGCTGATGTTCATCGTGGCGCTGGTCGGTCTGCAGGGACTGGTGGAAATGATCGTGTGCACGGTCACGGCCGGCGCGGTGTCCAAGGGCGTGTCCCGGGCGATCAAATAAGGCAGTGCATGGAGGCTAACGATGATCCTCACCCTCGATATTGGCAACACGAACATCAAGACCGCGCTGTTCGACGGCAGGGAAATGGTCAAGTACTGGCGCTTGTCCACCAACATCACCAACACGTCGGATGAGTACGGCATCACGATCATGAACCTGTTCCGGCATGAGGGCATGGACCCGAAGGCGGTGGAGGGCATCGTGATCTCCTCCGTCGTGCCGACGATCAATTTCACCATCGAGCACATGTGCCAGAATTATTTCGGCATCGCCCCCACCTTCATCGCCCCCGGCGTGAAGACGGGCATCAACATCCGCTACGAGAATCCGCGCGAGCTGGGCAGCGACCGAATCGCCAATGCGGTGGGCGCGTATGACGAGTACGGCGGGGAAAAGCCGGTCATCTTCATCGACTTCGGCACCGCGACGACCTTCGGCGTGGTGGACGAGAACGGCGCCTTCCTCGGCGGCGCGATCTTCCCCGGCATCAAGCTGGCCAGCGAAGCGCTGGTGTCCGGCACGGCCAAGCTCCCGCGCTTTGCCCTGGCAAAGCCCGAGCACGTCATCGGCCGGACGACCCTGACCAATCTGCAGTCCGGCATGTTCTACGGCTATGTCGGCATGGTGACCAACCTCGTGCGCCAGATGAAGAAGGAGCTGGGCAAGGAGGCGGTGGTCGTGGCGACCGGCGGCATGGCGGTGCTCATCGCCGAGGAGGCGAAGGTCATCGACAAGCTGGACGGATTGCTGACCCTCAAGGGCCTGCGCCTCATCTACGAGCGCAACAGGGCATAAAACAGAAGATTCCCCCAATAAATATGGAGGCATTGAAATATGAAGGAAGTAGTGATCGGATTTCTGGGCTGCGGCAACGTGGGCGGCGGCGTGTGGAACCTGCTGGAGGGCTTCGGGAAGGAGCTGGCCCACCGTGACAACCTGCACATCCGCGTGAAGAAAGTGCTGGTGCGCGATGTGAGCAAGGCGCGCTCCTGTGCCGTGCCGCAGGAGCTGTTGACCACGCAGGTCGAGGAGATCATCAACGATCCCGAGATCAGCATCGTGGTGGAGTTCATGGGCGGCGAGCAGCCCGCGACGGAGTACATGATCCGTGCGATGCGCAGCGGCAAGACCGTCGTCACCGCCAACAAGGTCGCCGTGGCGCTCAACTGGCACCGCCTGCAGGCCGCCGCGCAGGAGACCAATGTCGGCCTGTACTACGAAGCCAGCGTTTGCGGCGCGATCCCGATCATCCAGACCCTCAATTCCGCCCTGCAGGCCAACCGCATCAACCACATGATGGGCATCATCAACGGCACGACGAACTACATCCTGTCCCGGATGTACGAGCGGGGCGAGAACTACGCCGCCGTGCTGGAGGACGCCAAGCGTCTGGGCCTGGCGGAGCCGAACCCGGCGGCGGACGTGGAGGGCTATGACGCGGCGTACAAGCTGTCCATCATGGCCAGCCTGGCGTTCCATGCCCGCGTGCCCTTCAAGAAGGTCTATGTCGAGGGCATCACCCGCCTGACCGCCATGGACATCACCTGCGGCAAGGAGATGGGCTATGTCCTCAAGCTCCTGGCGCTGGCCAAGCGCGAGGGCAATACCATCGAGGTGCGCGTCCACCCGACCTTCATCCCCGAGGATCATCCCCTGGCGCAGGTCAACGGCAGCTTCAACGCCGTGTACCTCCACGGCCATGCCTGCAAGGAAATGATGCTGCAGGGCCGCGGCGCGGGCGACATGCCCACGGCCTCTGCGGTGGTGGGCGACATCATCCATGCCGCCACGACCGACGTGCACGTCCATCCGACCTTCGCCAACAAGGCGGACGCGGATGTGTCCCTGACCTTCGACGACAACTGGAGCAGCAGCTACTTTATCCGCCTGTCTGCGGCGGACCGTCCCGGCGTGCTGGAGAAGATCGCCGGCTGGCTGGCGCAGAAGGACGTGTCCATCGCCACCATGATGCAGAAGGGCAGCGTCGATCACGGCCGCGTGCCGCTGATCCTCATCACCCATGCCGCGCCGGAGAAGTCCATGCAGGCGGCGCTGGCGGCCTTCGACCCGGCGGTCTGCACGGTCGAGAGCATGATCCGCGTGGAGAAGTGACGCACCGGGCTTTGGCCTGACGTCAGAAAGGAATGCGCAGATGCGGGAAGTCTGTCTGCATAGAGTGTACCGCCATTTCAAGGGGCGCTGCTACCTCGTGGAGGATGTGGCGCGCCATTCGGAAACCGGCGAGGAATATGTCGTGTATCGCCAGCTCTATGGCGAGGGAAAGCTGTGGATCCGCCCGAAGGAGATGTTCCTGGAGCCGGTCGACCGGGTCAAGTACCCCGACTGCAAGCAGGAATACCGCTTCGAACTGGTGGAGCAGCCGGATCCGGAATGAATCTGTACAGCCTTCTGCCGCGCGCGGAAGGCTGTTTCAGCAAGCGGCGGCCGTAAGCCGCGGAAGGAGCAGAACATGATGAAGCAGCTCAGCGCGATGATCCCGAAGCGGCGCTCCGTGCGCAGCTACCTGCCCGATCCCGTCAGCGACGATATGCTGGCGCAGATGCAGGCGTTCATGGACGGCCTCACGCCCCTGATCCCCGGCGCGGCTCCCGCAGCCCGCATCATCCGGACGGCGCAGGCCTCCTTCATGCAGAAGTGGCGCAACCCGCAGTTCCTCGCGTTCTATTGCGGGGAGGGCGAGGACGCGCTGATCAACGTGGGCTTCATGTATCAGCAGCTGGACCTGTACCTGCAGTCGCAGGGGCTGGGCACGTGCTGGGTCGGGCTGGGCTGGCCGGACGAGAAGCAGCTGCCGCCGCCGGAGGGGATGAAGCTGGCGGTGATGATGGCCTTCGGACACCCGGACAATGTGCCCCTGCGCACGGAGGCGGACTTCAAGCGCAACGAGCCCGGCGCCATCGCCGACCGGGCGGACGAGCGGCTGGAGCCTGCGCGCCTGGCGCCCTCGGCGACGAACAGCCAGCCGTGGCATTTCGTGCACGACGGCGATACGCTCCATGTCTTCCGCGAGGAGCTGGGGCTGATCAAGAAGCGCACCCTTGGCCGCATGAACCTGATCGACATGGGCATCATGCTGGCGCACCTGTATGTGGCGAACCCGGAGAGCTTCCGCTTCTTCCGCGCGGAGGAGCCGCCGAAGCAGGAGGGACTCCTCTACATCGGCAGCGTGAACATCTGAATACGAAGCGCCCCGTCCGATCTGCCGGACGGGGCGCATTGCCGGTCTTATTCGAAAACGGCGGTGAGCTTGACGTTGCGGGAGAAGGTGAAGGTGGTCGTTTCGGCGGTGGGGTCGTCCAGGGATGCGCTCTTGTCCGAGAGCTCCCAGCGGACGAAGCGCTTGCCCTCATCGGGGACGGCAGTGACGGTGATGGGCGCGATGGAGAAGTACCGCAGGGCGGCATTGTTGGCCACGGGCGCCTCGTCGCGGCCGTTGATGACGATCTGGCCGCCGCTGGCGCGGATGGAGATCGTGACGGGGTTGGTCAGGTTGCAGGCGCGGCGGACGATGTCGATGAAGGTGGTGTAGCGGCCGCGGAAGAAGGTGCGGATGCTGTTCAGGTTGTTGGAGAAGTGACCGGCGGGATCCCAGGAGACCCACTGGGGGCCGAAGCGGAGCAGGGTGTCCGGCTGATAGGGGAGGTACCATCCGGTCATCTCGTCCAGCAGCGAATTGACGCGGCTGGTCTGGAAATAGAGGTTGCGCACGTCGCAGGCGGACATGAGGAACATGTGGAAGAAGTCATCGTTGCGCATCAGGGCGTTGAACAGCAGCGCGGGGTGGCTTCCCTCGTAGTCCCTGCCGGTCAGGACGGGGGAGAGGGTGTCCTCGTGGAAGGTGGAGCCGCCGTCGTAGATGCCGGAGGAGTAGTCCGTGTCGTAGAGCATCATGCGCCACTTGCCGTCGGCATAGGGACTGTCGTCCTTGCCGGGCTCGCGCACGCGCCACATCTGCCAGTTGTTGTTGTGGAAGGGGCCGTCATAGTTGCTGATGTAGAACTGCACGGCGCTGTAATCCGCGAAGGACTCCAGATCCAGCAGCAGCCCCGCCTTGAAATAGGCGGCGGGGTCGGTCATGTCGTGGCTGATGATGTAGTTGAACATCTCGTCGAAGTACTCGATGTCCTCCTCCTCACCCTCCTGCAGCGAGCCGACCTTGACGGAGATGATGTTCTTGTTGTCGATGCCGTAGTGGTAGTCGAAATAGTTGTCGGAGTATTCCTCGTTGAGGGTGTACAGGCCCCAGTATTCGCCGTTGATGAAGGCGATGACGGGCATGTTGGCGGCGGTCTCAAAGCGCATGCCTTCAGCCAGGCGGGAGATGTAGGGGTCGCGGATCTTGCCGAAGTCGCAGTCGTTGCCGCCGTTGCGCAGGGTGAAGGACTTGTACTTGGCCAGCTCCTCGCCGTCGGTTTCCCGGGGGTTGCCGGGGAAGACCGGGAACTTGACGTTCTTGGCGCCGTATTCCTCCCGGGCGATGAGGCGCAGGGACTTCTGATTGTTCGTGCGGGAGACGCCGCCCTTGATGCGCACGCCCATGTCCTGCGTGAAGCCCTCGCCCTCCGAGGGCAGGAAGGTCACGGTGACGGGGCGTTCCCATTCGTCGCCGCGCTGGCTGTAATTGCCCTGCGCCTGCCACGTTTCATAGGGCTCGGTCTGCTGGCTGTCCCACTCGTCGAAGTAGCGGCCGTTGACGTAGATGCCCGTTTCGTAGTCGAACAGGTGGCTCGGGTCGATGGCCAGGAACATCAGCGCGGTATCGCCGTAGAGCTCCTGACGGTCGTAGCCGACGAAGTACGTTCCGCTGACGATGGCGCTGCGGGTACCGTCGGGGAGGATCGCCACGGCGCGGATGATGTGCGCGGAGGGGAAATCCTTCTGCGGCACGAAGGGGTCGCCGGCGGAGATGTCGGTGATCATCGTCAGGGGGTCGGGCTTGCCGGTCGTCAGGTCGAGGAAGACGCCGCCCTCGTAGTGCAGATCGGTCTCGTCGGGGATGGAGCCGTCGGTGGTGTAGTAGATCTGCGCGTCCTTCCCGGCGCCGGTGATCTCCAGCGTCACGGGTGCGTCATAAAAGCCGCTGGCGAGGCTGAGGGTGATCTCAGGCTCCTCCGCAAGGGCGGGGACGCAGAGGGTCACAAGAAGCAGCAGAGCGGCAAATGCCCGGAGGATCAGCTTTTTCATGGCGGTATGCTCCTGTATTGGAAGATTGTATGCAATATTATCCCACGAATGCCCTGTCCTGTCAATGGGGAGCGGTGCAGATGAAAGCGCGGAACGCAGGGGCGGCGGCACGGGCTTTTCCGGATTTCTGTCTTGTCATCGTGTATGTTCCGTGCTATAATGCTATATCCCCCCACGGGGGATATGCAAGGAGGCTATGATCATGTGTGAACACACCCATCCCCACGAGCAGACGCAGCAGGTGCTGAACCGCATTTCCCGCGCCGCAGGGCATCTCGCCGCTGTCGGCCGGATGATCGAGGAGGGCCGCGACTGCTCCGATGTGCTGATCCAGCTGGCCGCTGTCCGTTCTGCGGTCAACAACGTCGGCAAGCTCATCATCAACGACCATCTGTCCCACTGCATCGCCGCCGCTGTCGAGCAGGGCGACAGGACCTCGCTGGAGCGCTTCACCGCCGCGCTGGACACCTTTCTGAAATGAGGAAACCGCCGTGAAAAAGCAATTTGCCGTCTTTTCCGCGCTTCTCGCGGCCGCGCTCTATGCGCTCAATGCACCGCTGTCGAAGCTCCTGCTGCAGAATGTCGCGCCGTCGATGATGGCGGCGTTCCTCTACCTCGGCGCCGGGGCGGGCATGCTGGCCATGGGGCTGGCCCGCAGGGCGACCGGCCATGCCTCCGCCGAGCAGAAGCTCGGCCGCCGCGACCTGCCCTATGTCATCGGCATGATCGTTCTGGACGTCGCCGCGCCGATCCTGCTGATGCTCGGCGTCCGCCAGACGAGCGCCGAGAATGCATCGCTGCTGAACAATTTCGAGATCGTCGCGACGTCCCTGATCGCGCTGGTGGTCTTCCGCGAGCGGATCAGCCGCCGTCTGTGGGCGGCCATCGGGCTGATCGTGATCGCCTCGGCGCTGCTGAGCGTGGAGGAGGGGGCGCGCCTGTCCCTGTCGGCGGGCTCCGTGTATGTGCTGCTCGCCAGCTGCTGCTGGGGTCTGGAGAACAACTGCACGCGCATGCTGTCCCAGTCCGACCCGCAGGAGATCGTCATCGTCAAGGGCCTGGGGAGCGGCGCGGGCGCGCTGCTGGTGGCGCTGCTGACTGGCGAAGGCTTCCCGGCGGCGGGGTATATTCCGGCGGCGCTGCTGCTGGGCTTCGTCGCCTACGGCCTGAGCATCTACTTCTATGTCTACGCCCAGCGGTATCTGGGCGCTGCCCGCACCAGCGCATGCTATGCCGTCGCGCCCTTCATCGGCGTGCTGCTGTCGCTGGTGATCTTCCGCACGATCCCCGGCTGGCTGTTCTTCATCGCGCTGGGCGTCATGATCGCCGCCACCGTTCTTGTCGCAAAGGACGGCGAGGAAACGGCAGAGGAGGTGTGAGCCATGCGCGAACAGGCATTGCTGCAGACCGTCCTGCAGGGCTACCGGCGCATCCTTGGGCACAGGCTGGCCGGCTTCTATGTCCACGGCTCGATCGCCTTCGGCTGCTTCACTTGGGAGACGGGGGATATCGACTTCCTCGCCGTAGTGACGGAGCCTCTGACGCAGGGGAACAAGGAGGCCATCATCCGCCTGCTGCTCTCGCTGACGCCGGATGCGCCGCCAAAGGGCTTCGAGATGAGCGTTGTCCTGCAGGACTGCTGCCGTTCCTTCCGCCATCCCATGCCCTTTGAGCTGCATTATTCAAATGCCCATCGGGCACGGGCAGAGGCGGATCTGTCCGCCTTCTGCCGGGAGATGCACGGCGAGGATCCGGACCTGGCGGCGCATGTGACGGTGGTGCGCCGCGTCGGGCTTGCCCTGTGCGGCCCGGCCCCCGGGGAGATGTTCGCGGAGGTGCCGCCGGATTGCTACCGGGACAGCATCCTCTTGGATATCGCCGGTGCGGAAACGGAGATCGCCGCCGACCCGGTCTACCTGACCCTGAACCTCTGCCGCGTGCTGGCCTTTGCGCAGGACGGCGCGGTCCTGTCCAAGCGGCAGGGCGGCGAATGGGGGCTGGCGCATCTGCCGGAGCGGTATCATCCGCTGCTGCGGGCTGCCTGCGCCTCCTATGCGGACGGCTGCGCCTTCACGGAGACGGCCTGCCTGCAGCCCTTCGCCGGGGATATGCTGGCGCGCATCCGCCATGCCTTTCGCCTGCCGCAGGTTTGAAGCGGCAGAGGGACAAAGGAAAACCGCCGGAGCGGCGATGCGTTCCGGCGGGGAATACGAAAACCCGGTTATGCTGATCAGGTCTGGCTGCTGCCGGTGAAGCTGTCCACGGCGCTGCGGACATTGTCCTTGGCTTCGCGGACGACGGTGTTGAAATCGCCGCAGAACTCGGCGGCGTTGCGGACCCGGCTGAAGCTGCAGCCCAGCGCCATGGCGGCGATCACGCTGCCGATGAACAGCCACGGGGCTGTCAGGGCGGCGATGATGCAGAAGAGCAGGCTCAGGTTGGCGATGCGGGTCGCGCCCTTGTCGACGATGATGCGGGTGCGGTAGAGACGGGAGAAGATGCCATTGCGCTGTTCGGTAGCCATGTGGGGGTTCCTCCTTTATTTCTTCGGGCGTTTCCTGCGTCCTTGTTGAGTACGGTGATATCATACCCCAACCGGCGCGGTTTGTCTTGAGAGGATGATGTGTGCCGGATTAGAAAAGGATGAAAAACAGGGGCGGGTTTCGATGAGGAAAAGCCCTCCTGCAATATCTGGTTGGAAATCTTCCGCGACACGAATGTTCTTCCGGAAAGTAGAAAAATGATTCGGAAACAACCAAAAAAACACTTGCAAACTGGCCTCCGAGGCGTTATACTATTGAGCGTTGCAGAGCAAACCCCCATACAGATATACAGAAACGGAGAGGTAGCAAATGGAGAACCTGAAGCTTCTTTACACCGGCAAGACCAAGAATGTTTACGCGCTGGAAAACGGTAACTGCCTGCTGAAGTTCAAGGACGACTGCACCGGCAAGGACGGCGTGTTCGATCCCGGCGAGAACGCCGTGGGCCTGACTATCGAGGGTGTGGGCGATGTGAACCTGCGCATGTCCATCTACTTCTTCGAGAAGATCAACGCCGCCGGCATCCGCACCCACTATGTGAGCGCGAATCTGGAGGACACCACCATGGAAGTGAAGGCTGCGAAGGTCTTCGGCAAGGGCCTGGAGGTCATCTGCCGCTACAAGGCCGTCGGCTCCTTCTACCGCCGCTATTCCGATTACTGCACCCTGGGCCAGGATCTGCCCGCGTATGTCGAGACGACCTTCAAGAACGACGAGAAGGGCGATCCGCTGGTCACCAAGGACGGCCTGGTCGATCTGGGCGTGATGACCTCCCAGCAGTATGACGACCTGAAGGCCATGACGCAGGCGATCACCAAGATCGTCGCGGACGACCTGAAGGAAAAGGGTCTGGACATGTACGACATCAAGTTCGAGTTCGGCTATGACGAGGACGGCAACGTGATGCTGATCGACGAGATCGCCAGCGGCAACATGCGCGTCTACAAGGACGGCGAGTACGTCGATCCCATGACGCTGAACAAGCTGTTCTTCGCGTAATGCTTCATCGGGAGCGCTGCAGGCTGCGGCGCTCTTTTCTTTTTGTCAGAAGTGTGATATAATGGAAAAAACTGCGTTGAAATGAGCGGAGGTGAGGGCGATGCCGCTGAGGATCGTTCGGGATGATATCGTGAAGATGCAGGTGGACGCGATCGTTACGGCGGGCAGCGCCGTGCTGGGCACGCCCAAACCCACCGGCGGCGTGAACGGCCGCATCCATCAAAAGGCGGGGGCGCGGCTGCTGGAGGCGCTGCGGCGCATGGGCGGCGTCCGCACTGCGGGGGCCACGCTGACCCCGGGATACGACCTGCCCTGCAAATACGTGATCCATACGGCGGGCCCCATCTGGCAGGGCGGCAGCTACGGCGAGGAGATGCTCCTGCGCGCCTGCTATCTGGAGGCGCTGAAGCTGGCGGCGCGGGAGGGGCTGGAATCCATCGCCTTTCCGCTGATCTCCGCCGGCACCTACGGATATCCCAAGGCGGAGGCCATGCGGGTGGCGGCGGAGACCATCGGCAGGTTCCTGGAAGACCATGAGATGACGGTCTATCTGGTCGTGTATGACCGGGAAACGTTCCGCGTCAGCAACGAGCTGTTCGCCGATGTGGAGCAGTTCATCGACCAGCACTATGTGGACCGGCACTATGTCGCCCGCAACATCCGCGATGAGGACTGGTACAGGGAGGAGCGGGGCGTCAGTATCCTGGAGGAGGCTGCGGCGCCGGCGGGTATGGACGACGATGCCGATCCGTTCATCGATCATCCGCTGCCCAGTGCGGCAAAGCAGCCATCGCCGTCGCCGGCAAAGAAGCCGAAGAAGGCGGCGAAACGGATCTCGGCGGCGAAGGAAATGAACGCTGCGAGGCCGCGCGAGGCGGAGGAGCTGCAGTCGGATATGGCTGCGGCGCCGGAAGACCTGCTGCGGATGCTGCGGCAGCTGGATGCGGGCTTCGCGCCCTACCTCCTGCAGCTGATCGACCGCAGCGGCATGAAGGATTCGGAGTGCTACAAGCGCGCCAACATCGACCGCAAGCTGTTCTCCAAGATCCGGTCGAATCCCGCCTACAAGCCCAGCAAGCCGACGGCGGTGGCCTTCTGCGTGGCGCTGGAGCTGACGCTGCCGCAGACGCAGGAGCTGCTCAGCCGCGCGGGCTTCACCCTCAGCCGGGCGAACAAGTTCGACGTGATCGTCGAGTACTTCATCGTTCGCGGGCGATACGACGTGCACGAGATCAATCAGGTGCTCTTTGCCTACGATATGCCGCTGCTGGGCGCATAAATGTCGCCTGCCGGGCGACCTTTTGGCATCCGGAACGTGATATCCTCATGATGCAGGGCGGGAAACCGCCGGATTACAGCATACAGGAGGGTATCGGAAATGAAGAAGAATCTGACGGAGCTTGTGTTTATCATCGACCGCAGCGGTTCCATGGCGGGTATGGAGAAGGACACGATCGGCGGCTTCAACGCCCTGATCGCCAAGCAGAAGGCGGAGCCCGGCGAGGCATATGTGTCCACGGTGCTCTTCAGCACGGACAGCAAGGTCGTCCACGACCGAGTGCGCGTGTCGGAGGTGCCGCCCATGACCGGCAGGGACTACTGCCCCGGCGGCTGCACGGCGCTGCTGGACGCGGTGGGCGACGCCATCCATCACATCGGCAACGTCCACAAGTACGCCCGCAAGGAGGATGTGCCGGAGCACACCGTCTTCGTGATCACCACCGACGGGCTGGAGAATGCCAGCCGCCGCCACTCGCTGGCGAGGGTGAAGCAGCTCATCAGCCGGCAGAAGGAGAAGTACGGCTGGGAGTTCCTGTTCCTGGGCGCGAACATTGACGCGGTGGAGACGGCGGCGGGGCTGGGCATCAGCGCCGACCGCGCGGCCAATTTCCACTGCGACAGCCTGGGCATGGAGGCGACCTACGCATCGGTGAACAACGCGGTGAACATGATGCGCTGCAACGCGCCGCTGGGCAGCCAGTGGAAGGAAGAGGTCGAGGGAGATTATAACCGCCGCCGGTAAGATGAAGCGCCGGGGCGGCTGTAAATTAGGAAAGGAGACATACCAATGAAGAGGATCCTGTCTGTACTGCTTGCCCTGTGTCTGCTGGTGCCCATGGCGGCGTCGGCAGAGGTGATCGGCCGCCTGAATCAGGAGATCGCCACCCGCACCGGCCCCGGCACCCATTATACCGAGCCGGGCGCGTTCCTCGGCAGGGGCGCGGAGGTCCGGGTCATCAGCAAGGTGTACGACGCGAATGTGGATATCTGGTGGGTGCAGGTCGAGTTCCGCGACGGATACGATATGATCCGCGCGTACACCGGCTCCTGGCGCATGAACGTGAATCTGGACTATGTGCCGGAGGAGCGGCGGCTGGAGGACTGCTACCTGACGCAGGACGCGGACGCCTTCGCCGGCCCCGGAATCAACTATCTGCTCTGGAACGACACGGTGCACAGCGGTACGAAGGCCACGCTCTACGCGGTAGAGAACGGCTACGGCCAGATCGAGTGCTGGAACATGCACAAGCAGGATACCTGGCGCGTGTGGGTCGATCTGGACTGCCTGAGCTGCGGCAGCAAGTATGCCGGCGTGGGCAGCAGCCTGTACCAGCCCGGCATGCCCGAGTACTACAAGTACCTGCCCGCCGTGCCCTACGGCGGCATCACCCCCACCTGCGGCAACCGCAACAGCATCATGTGGGTGCAGCAGTGCCTGCGCTCCCTGGGCTACGGCAAGCTGGCGGTGGACGGCAACTGGGGCAACCAGACGGCCAGCGCCGTGCGGGAGTTCAAGCTGGATTACGGCTTCGGCAGCGACGGCTATCAGGTGTCCTACGACGCCGTGTGCAAGATGCTGGACATGTTCTACAAGCGCGACCTGCCGCTGCGCTACCTCGAGCACTACCTGCCCGAATAAGCCGCAGGGAACCGACCATGAAGGGATGCGCCGCGGCGAGGGGAGCCTTGCGGGCGGACTGATCCCGCAATAAAAGACGAGCATCCGGTGATGTGCCGGGTGCTCGTTTTCTGGTAGGTTTTTCTCAGCGCAATGCACGGGTGGACCTTTTTTGCCGTTCTGCGGATGACTCTGCCCATGACGTATAGGGACGATTAAACGCAAACGCCCTGCTTATGCGTTGACGATCAGCGCGGTCAGGGATTTCCTCTGGCCTTCGGTGGGCGCCGTCAGCTTGCCGTTTTTCAGGAGCGCTGAGATGCAGTGCAGCAGGAACCATCCGTCTGCGTGGAAAACAAACTGCAGCTCATACTCCGTAATCTTCCGGAGATGCGCAGGAACCGATTCCAGGACAGCTTCGGCATAGGGCGCCTTCAGCGCATCAAAGTCGGTCCGATGCTTTGTCTTGATCCGCTCACCAATGGCGAGGAGCTTGTCGCGGATCTCATCGCTGGCCAGAATCACGATCTGCCACGCGGATTTGAAGTGTCCGTCATAATCACCGTTGGTCCTGATGAAGCCGCGTTCTGCTAGCCATGCGTACTCATCCTTTGAAAGCCGGTCCTCAAACTCCCTTTCGTAGAGGCCGAGAATGCGCTTGACGTCGTCAAAATGCTGGAAGCCGTGATGCTCGCCGCGGTCCGTCCACTCGCTGTCGATCTGCCAGAGGATGTGATTGCCGTTGCCGTTCCACATGGGACCGCACCAGTTTCTCATATGGACATAGTCATCGGGAAGAACCATTTCATCCGGCATGACAGACGCGTGGAAAATGTTGTGCGCACCATCCGGGCGGAGCGTGGCGACCTCTTCAAAGGAGATGCGCTCATCCATCAGCGTCTCACCGGAGCAGGCGGCGATATAGGGGATCAGCGTCCACAGGATGAAGTTGCGGTCTGCCCGGGGCGATCCGGTCAGGGTGACAGGCTGGTCGGTCTGACCGCACCGGATATCGGGGTCATCGAGAATGCCGGAGGCGGTCAGCTCATCATACAGATCGTTGGCAAACAGCCCGGCAGCGCGCCGGTACATAGTGTCCTTCACGGTAAGCAGCTCTGCGGTCGGCTCGCTGATGATGAAGTTGACGATGTACTTGTCCTTCTGCGCCTGCAGGAAGCCGTATTCCTCAAGGAATTCGACCTCTGCCTCCACGTACACCGGGGAAACGCCAAGGTCATCGGCAATTTCGTTGATGGTCTTTGCCGTGTCGCGCACACAGTAGCAGATGTTCTGCACCAGTGTGGAACGGAAGAATTCGTCGGTGGATTTTTTGCCCGTGGAACCATTGATGCTGTAGGAGTGGAACCTGATTGGGTGAAACTTCAGCTGGCTTGCCTTTCTCATCGTGCTCATTCCTCGTTTCAGTTCTTTTTTGGCTTCAAACAAGTGCCATTTGACGGTTCCCAGAGGAATGCCCAGTTCCTGAGCGATGTCTGCCTGCCTGCGATTCTCGAAGTAGTACGCAATGACGATTCTTCTTTGCAGCATGGAGAGGTAAGCGATCTCAATCTGGAGACGATGGATGGCTTCAGCATTGTCGTCGGCGTCCGGCGCGGCATGGGGGTCTGCGAGCAGCTCCGCAACCTCATCCATGGAAATGCCGACCATGCTTTTCGCCGTGTCGCGATAGTAGTTGCTGAGCGTGTTATGGGCAACGGTCCAGATGAACTTCCCCATGTCTGCAATGTCATCCTTGACAAGGAGCGTGCGGAACGCTCTTGCCGCGATCTCCTGCGACAGATCCTCTGCATCGGGGATGCTTTTGCACCTCTTCAGCGCAAAGCCGAATATGGGCTTCAGGTATTCAGTCAAGGTTTCCTCTACGTCCTGTCTGTTCACTTGCTTGCACCTCGTTGAAAGCTTTCACCCATATAGACACGGAAATCCTGAAAGGTTGGCGCTTTTCAGAAAATATTGTACGTGTGCCGTGCCGGTGACGGTTCGGCGTGCCGGCTTCGGCAGATTGCCTTCATTCTGCCGCTGCAACACACGAAACCGCAAGCCGGTCAAGGCTTGCGGTTCCGCAATTTGCATGATGTGAAGGATGGTGCTTTCCCTATTCAGCATCCCTTTTTGTGAGGTTACTGGGCAGCCTCTTCGGTCTGCGGCTCCAGGACGAAGACCATTTCCATCTCCGGCGTGGAGGCGTCCCAGATGAGGGTGCCGTCGCTCATGGCGACCAGCGTCAGCACGGCGTCGGCCTTGTTGCCGCTGGCGTCCTGCACGTAGCCGGTCACCTGCGTGCCGAGGTCCGCGACCTCTTCCAGCTCAAGCAGCAGCTCGACCGCGCCCTTGCCGGCGGCGGTCACGGAATCGTACAGGCACTTGCCGTTCTCGATGGTCAGGTCCAGCTCGATGCCGCCCAGCGCCGGGGGCAGGATCGTGCCCATGGTCCGGATGCCGGTCAGCTTCCAGTGGCCGTCGAAATCGGCCAGGGTCAGGTTGGCCAGCACCGTCGCCTCGGCGGCCGGTTCTCCGGCAGGAACGATCTCGCCCTTGCGGGTGAAGGTGATGACCATGCCGTCCACTTCGGCGCTCAGCTTGCCGTCGGTCAGCGTGTAGGCGTCTGTGACGCCGGAGCCGTCGGTGGCGGTGATGCCGGTCTCGGTTTCAGCCCAGGTGCCGGTCTCCTCTGCGCCCATCGCGGACAGCAGGCAGGTGCCGTCCTCGTTGAGGACCATGAACATGTCCATTCCCAGCGCTTCGGGGGACAGGTCCATGCCGGCCATGGAGATGCCGGTCAGCACCCAGGTATCCACATAGTTCACCGCGCCCTCGGCCATTGCGCCGACGCACAGGGCTGCCGCCAGCACCAGCGCCAGCAGCACAGCAGTCAGTTTCTTCATTTTGGTTTCCTCCTGTAGGGATGTTCCGCCCGACGGCGGTTTTCTTCATTATACATGAACGCGGACGAAGGATGCAATATGTCCGGCGAGATTTTACATTCGGCCGGACCGGATGATGTGTTTGCAGAGTAACAAGTAACTTAATTGTGAATGTACTTACCGGAAGAATAATTCCCGGAAAAAAGAAAGGCAAACGTAAACAATGCGCTTGACAAGTAAATAACAGGAGCGTATAATGAAGGTGAACCTAATTGTTAAGTTTATGCGTTGGCTGATGGGTAAACTGCGGCCGACGGAAAGCTGACAAGCGATCAACGCTGGAAAGGACCAAGCGATGCTGAAGAATGAGATGAAGGCGCACCTGACGCAGAAGACCCTGCCCTTCTGGCAGAACCTGACCGACTGGGAGCGCGGCGGCTGGTATGGCTATGTGGACAAGGACCTGAATGTGATG
Organism: Clostridiales bacterium; assembly: GCA_015056155.1. Lineage (GTDB taxonomy): Bacteria > Bacillota > Clostridia > Christensenellales > Aristaeellaceae > UBA11524. The sequence goes on along the minus strand of SVGU01000030.1, from coordinate 13,934 downwards.
AAGGACGCCCACAAGGGCTGCATCCTCAACAGCCGCGTGCTGTGGACGTTCGCGACGGCGGCCCGCGTGCTGGGCGACGAGGGCTACCTGACCTATGCGCGGCATGCCCTGCAGTTCATGGAGCGCTTCGAGGACAAGGAGCGCGGCGGCGTGTACTGGTCCGTGACGCCCGAGGGCGAGCCGCTGGACAAGACCAAGCACACCTACTGCCAGGCGTTCGCGATCTACGGCCTGGCGGCGTACATGCGCGCGGTGGGGGAGAGCGATCCCCTCTATGCCGTCGCCCGTGACCGTGCCTTCCGCCTGTTCAATGTGATTGAGAGCCACTGCTCCGACGAGGGCGGCTACGGCGAGGCCTTCGAGCCGGACTATGTCCCCGTGGGCAACGAGAAGCTCTCCGACAACCCCAAGCTGATGGAGCGCGGCGAGGTTGCGTCCAGGACGATGAACACCCTCCTGCACGTGCTGGAGGCGTATGCGGAGTTCTACCGCGCCATCCCCGACGAGGAGGTGCGCGAGGCGGGCGAGAAGTGCCTGGAGCGCTTCCTGAAGGTGATGTACAACGAGCCGGCCCGCCGCCTGGAGGTCTTCTACGACAAGGATTACCGGAGCCTGCTGGATATGCAGTCCTACGGCCATGACATCGAGGCCAGCTGGCTGATGTGGGACGCGGTGGAGGCCCTCATCCCCGAAGAGGAGCGCGAACCCTACCGCGCGATGTGCCTGACCCTGGCGGAGGCCACCTGCGAGCGCGCCTTCACCGATCACGGCATGGAAAACGAGATCGTCGAGGGCGAGGTCGAGCATACCCGCGTGTGGTGGGTGCAGGCGGAGACCGTGCTGGGCTTTGCCAACGCCTTTGAGCTGACGGGCGACGAAGCCTGGATGGAACGCGTAAAGCAGCAGTGGCAGTATGTGCTGGACGTGATCTCCGATCCCCGTCCCGGCAGCGAGTGGTACTGGTCCACGGACGAGAACGGCGTGCCCACGAAGAAGCCCATCGTCGAGGAGTGGAAGTGCCCCTATCACAACGGCCGCATGTGCCTGCGGATGATCGAGCGCGCGTAAGCGGCGCGGAGGATATCGCCTCTGCGGAGGCGACCAGAGGCTTTCCGATCGCCTCTGGACTCTTCGGTTCACAATCCGGGGCTGCATGTGCCTGCGGATGATTGAGAAAGTCTGATCTATCAGAAAGATTCGGAGGATATCGCCATGGTTGAAATCATCATCAACGATAAGCTCCTTCACCTGCGCAACGATCATGTGTCCTATGTGATCGGCATTCTGGAGGGCGGCATTCCGGCGCATCTGTATTTCGGCAAGCGCGTCGGCGGCCTGAATCCGGCGGCGATCCTGCGCCATTATGACCTGCCGGTGGACGGCAGCTTCTCCATGCAGGGCTGCGCGCTGGATCATGTGCCCCACGAGTACCCCGCCTTTGGCCTGGGCGACCTGCGCGAGGGCGCGGTGAGCGTCCGCCAGCAGGACGGCACCCGCAGCGTGGACCTGCGCGTGACGGGTACCGAGGTTGTTGACGGGAAGTCCGGTCTGCCCGGCCTGCCCGCGACCTTCGGCGAAAACGCAAAGACGCTGCTCCTTCATATGAAGGACGAGCTGATCGGGCTGGAGGCGACGCTCAGCTACACGCTGTTCGACGACGTTGCCGGCGTGATGCGCAGCGTCTCCTTCCGCAATGCGTCGGAGGCCGACCTGGTGATCGAGCGGGCGTACAGCCTGTGCCTCGAGCTGCCCGACAGCCGCTACGACCTGATCACCCTCTCCGGCGCGTGGAGCCGCGAGCGCGAGATGATCCGCCGCCCGCTGACGATGGGCGAGCAGGGTGTGAGTAGCCTCAAGGGCGCGACCTCCCTGCACAATTCCAACATGCTCTTCCTGGCCCGCCCCGAGACCACCGAGGCGCAGGGCGAGGCCATCGGCGCGGCGCTGGTGTACTCCGGCAACTTCACCGCGCAGGTGCATGTCGACAGCCACCGGTACAGCCGCGTGTTCCTGGGCCTGAACGACGTTGATTTCCAGTGGACGCTGAAGCCCGGGGAGACCTTCGTCACCCCCGAGGCGGTGACGGTGTACTCCGACGCCGGTCTGGACGGGATGAGTGCCCAGTTCCACCGCGTGTGCGCGGAGCATCTGGTGCGCGGCAAGTACGCGAAGGCGCCCCGGCCGATCCTCCTGAACAACTGGGAGGCTACCTACTTCGGCTTCAATGAGGAAAAGCTGCTCAAAATCGCCCGCACCGCTGCGGACGTGGGCGTGGAGCTCTTCGTGCTGGACGATGGCTGGTTCGGCAAGCGCGACAACGATACGACCAGCCTGGGCGACTGGTTCGTGGATACGGCGAAGCTGCCCGAGGGCATGAAGCACCTGTCCGACCAGGTGCACGCGATGGGTTTGAAGTTCGGCCTCTGGTTCGAGCCGGAGATGATCTCCCCCGTCAGCAAGCTCTACGAGGTGCATCCCGACTGGGCCATCCGCATCGGCGGCCGCGAGCCCATCCAGCAGCGCTCCCAGCTGACCCTCGACCTCTCCCGCGAGGATGTGCAGGATTTCGTCTATGAGGCGGTCGCACAGCACCTGCGCGAGGACGGCATCGACTATGTCAAGTGGGACATGAACCGCAACTTCTCCAACATCGGCTCGGCGAAGCTGCCGGCGGAGCGGCAGAAGGAGCTGCCCCACCGCTACATGCTGGGCCTGTACCGCGTGCTGGAGCGGCTGGTGAACGACTTCCCGGAGGTGCTCTTCGAGTCCTGCTCCTCCGGCGGCGGCCGCTTCGATCTGGGCATGCTGCATTACATGCCCCAGACCTGGACCAGCGACAACACGGACGCGCTCTGCCGCTGCCAGATCCAGTATTCGACCTCCCTGGTGTTCCCGCCCTTTGCCATGGGCAGCCATGTGAGCGCAGTGCCGAACCATCAGACCGGCCGCATCACGCCCATCGAGACCCGCGGCAACGTGGCGATGTCCGGCTGCTTCGGGTATGAGCTGGACCTGAACACCCTCTCCGCAGAGGAGCTGGAGAAGGTCCGGGCGCAGATCGCGCGCATCAAGGACGTGCGCAATACCCTGCTCTACGGCGACTTCCACCGCCTGCTGTCCCCCTACGAGGGCAACGACACCGCGTGGATCACCGTCAGCAAGGATCAGAATGAGGCGGTATTCATGTACACCCGCGCGCTGGCGAAGTCCTTCACCTACCCGCCGCTGGTGAAGCTGCGCGGCCTGGCTGCGGACAAGGTCTACACGGTCCGGGAGACGGGCGAAAGCTACACCGGCAGCGAGCTGATGCATCTGGGCCTGTCCGTGCGTCTGCCGTGGGGCGACGCCGCCAGCGTCAGCCTGACGCTGAAGTCGGATGCAGAATAAAGGAGCCGGAATGAATTCCGCATGGAAACGAAAGGAGGCGCAGGCGGAGTGGGCGTAACGATGCGTGATATCGGCAAGCGGATTGGCGTGAGCGCGGTGACGGTGTCCAAGGCGCTGGCGGGAAAGCCCGGCGTGAGCGAGGAGATGCGGCAGAAGATCGTTGAGCTGGCGGATTCGCTGGGCTATGTCAACCCCAATGCGCGTCCGTCCGACACGGTCCGCAGCCTGGACGTGGGCATCCTCGTGCCGGACCGGTTCTTCTCCAACGACACGTTCTATGCAATGTTCTACAAGCAGCTGATGCAGACGCTGACGGAAGCGGGACATTTCGGCATTCTGGAGCTGGTGTCCGAGAATATGCAGCGCGACCTGACGCTGCCCAATATCGTCCGCAGCGACCGGGCGGATGCGCTGATCCTCCTGGGCCAGCCGACCCAGACGTATACCCAGCTGATCCTGGCGCAGTCCATCCCGGTGGTGGCGCTGGACTTCTACTATGCCGGCGTGCAGATGGACGCGGTCATCGGCGACAGCACCTTCGGCGCGGCGCAGCTGACGGAGCATCTGATCAGCCGGGGCCACCGGGACATCGGCTTCCTGGGCAACCCCAAGGCGACCAGCTCCATCATGGAGCGCTTCCTCGGCTTCACCTCCGCGATGCTGATGAACGACCTGCAGGTGCGGCCGGAATGCATCGTGAAGGACCGGGACGTGCGCAATGTGATCCAGCCCCTCGTGCTGCCGGAGAAGCTGCCCACGGCCTTCGTGTGCAACTGCGACATCATGGCGCGGGTGCTGGTCGAGCAGCTGCTGCACCGCGGCGTGCGGGTGCCGGAGGATGTGTCCGTCGTGGGCTATGACGATTTCAACAACGTGCCCGGCTCCATTCCGCTGACCACCTTCCGGGTGGACACCGCCGCGATGTGCCGCCTGGCCGTGAAGCTGGTGGAGGAGCGCTTTACCGGAAGCACAAGACCGGTGGGCCGCACCGTCGTGGGCGGCGAATGCGTCTGGCGCGATTCCGTCCGGACGATCCGATGATATGACCGCGGGGCTTCCTGCGTCATCATATATGTCAACCGATTCCCTGGGAAAAAAGATAAAGAAAGAGGTAATCCATCATGGCAGTGAAGATGATCAACTGTGGTTCCCTCCCGAATATCCCGTGGCAGGAAAAGCCCGCGGACCTCAAGACCGCCGCGCCCGTGTGGCGTTACACCGAGAACCCCGTCATGGGCCGCAACCCCACGCCCGAAATCGCCCGCATCTTCAACTCCGCCGTGGTGCCGTGGAAGGATGGCTTCATCGCGGTGCTGCGCGGCGAGCAGGTCAACGGCGTGCCCTATGTGTACCTGGGCCGCTCCAAGGACGGCATCCACTGGGACGTCGACCGCCAGAAGGTCCCCTTCGTGGACGAGAAGGGCAACCCCAAGATGCCCCACTATGCCTATGACCCCCGCCTGGTGAAGGTGGACGACACCTACTACATCATCTGGTGCACGGACTTCTTCGGCGCGTCCATCGGCATGGCCAAGACCAAGGACTTCGAGACCTTCACCCGCATCGAGAACCCCTTCATCCCCTTCAACCGCAACGCCGTGCTGTTCCCCCGCAAGATCAACGGCATGTTCAAGATGATGTCCCGCCCTTCCGACTCCGGCCACACCCCCTTCGGCGACATCTTCGTGTCTGAGTCTCCCGACATGGAGTACTGGGGACATCACCGTCATGTGATGGGCCGCGGCTCCAAGTGGTGGGAGTCCGTCAAGATCGGCTCCGGCGCGGCTCCCATCGAGACCAGCGAGGGCTGGCTGCTGTTCTACCACGGCGTGGCCACCACCTGCAACGGCTTCGTGTACTCCATGGGCGGCGCGATCCTGGACATCAACGAGCCCAGCAAGGTGCTCTACCGCTGCGAGAACCACCTGCTGACCCCTGAAGAGCCCTACGAGACCACCGGCTTCGTGCCCAACGTCGTGTTCCCCTGCGCCACCCTGCAGGACGAGGACACCGGCCGCATCGCCATCTACTACGGCGCTGCCGACACCAATGTGGGCCTGGCCTTCACCACCGTGGACGAGATCGTCACCTACATCAAGGAGCACAGTGATCTGCAGTGGGGCGACGATATCCCTGATGTGGACTATTGATTGAGATGATGCTTGTGGATTGAGTTGACTGCTCCGGTAGAGTTGATTTGATCCGACCTTGAATGAATAATGAATAGTGAATAATGAAGAATGAATAATGGTGGTTTGTAGGCGCGATGGCCGACCAGATTCCAATTATTCATTATTCATTAGCGAGCCGGAGGCGCGCGATTTCATTATTCATTATTCATTCGTTCTATTATTCGCAAGGAGGTGCCTCCCGCCATGAAGTCCCGTTCCTTCGCTTCCCTGATGGAGGCCTATGAGCGCGTCATTTCCCGTCCGAACCCGGTCAATGAGCGCTTCTACAACGGCCTGTTCACCCGGTATGAAAACCCCGTGCTGACCCGTCAGCACATTCCGCCCTTCTGGATGTACGACGCCAACCCCGAGACCAACCCCTACATGATGCAGCGCCTGCCTGTGAACGCGACCATGAATTCCGGCGCGATCAAGCTGAACGGCAAGTACTGCATGGTGGTGCGCGTGGAGGGCCAGGACCGCAAGTCCTTCTTTGCGGTCGCCGAATCTGACAAGCCCACGGAGGGCTTCCGCTTCCGCGATTACCCCGTCGTGCTGCCCGACACCTGCGCGGAGGAGACCAACGTCTACGACATGCGCCTGACCCAGCACGAGGACGGCTGGATCTACGGCGTGTTCTGCTCCGAGAGCAAGGATCCCAACAATGCGGATCTGTCTGCGGCGGTGGCGGCGGCGGGCATCGTGCGTACGAAGGATCTGGAAAACTGGGAGCGTCTGCCCAATTTGAAGACCCTGCGCAGCCCCCAGCAGCGTAATGTGGTGCTGCATCCGGAGTTCGTCGAGGGCAAGTATGCCTTCTATACCCGCCCGATGGACGACTTCATCGAGACCGGCAGCGGCGGCGGCATCGGCTTCGGTCTGTGCGAGGACATCACCAACGCGGTGATCGACGAGGAGAAGATCATCTCCGCCCGCAAGTACCATGTCATCACCGAGGCCAAGAACGGCGCCGGTGCGACCCCCATCAAGTGCGACAAGGGCTGGATCCACATCGCACACGGCGTGCGCAACACCGCCGCCGGCCTGCGCTATGTGCTCTACGCGTTCATGACCGACCTCAATGATCCCAGCAAGGTCATCGGCGAGCCCAGCGGCATGCTGCTCGGCCCGCTGGGCAAGGAGCGCGTGGGCGACGTGTCCAACGTGGTCTTCACCAACGGCGCCATCGCGGACGACGACGGCAAGGTGTACATCTACTACGCCTCCTCCGACACCCGCATGCATGTCGCCGAGACCGACATCGGCCGCCTGTGCGACTACCTGCTCAACACCCCCAAGGATCCCCTGCGCAGCCCCGACTGCGTGAAGCAGCGCTGCGAACTGATCCGCAAGAACCTCGAATTCCTGAAGAAGTAAGGGGGTGGACGTATGTTCAAGGTATCGCCGCTTTTCGGCGACCATGCGATCCTGCCCATCGGCAAGGAGCTGCGCATCTTCGGCGCGGCGGACGAGGGCGAAGTGATCCGCGCGAAAATCACCGCGGCGGACGGCACCGTCACCGGCGAGGGCGCAGCCACCGCGCGGGACGGCCGCTTCCTCATCCACCTGCCGCAGCAGAAGCTGGGCGCGGGCCCCTTCACCCTGACCCTGACCTCCGATGCGATGACATGGACGGCCTCTGACCTGCTGACGGGCTGGGTGTTCATGGCCGGCGGACAGAGCAACATGGAGTGGGGATTGTGGAACGCCCGGGGCGGTCAGGAGGTCATCAAGATCCATGACGACCCCAACCTGCGCTACTTCAACGTGCCCCGCGTATCCGCGCTGGACGAGAAGGGCCGGGCGGCCCACGACGCGGCGCACTGGCAGAAGATCGAGCCCCATGTGGGCGGCGACATGAGCGCCGTGGCCTACTTCTTCGCCTGCGAGCTGCGGCGGAAGGTCGGCTTCCCCGTGGGCATCATCGGCTGCAACTGGGGCGGCACGTCGATCCTCTCCTGGATGGACGAGGTCGCGATGAACCGCTGCGTCCCCGCGATGAAGGCTGCCGAGGAGTATGAGCGCAGCATCGAGGGCATCACGCTGGAAGCGTGGCAGGAAAAGCAGGACGCTTTCCAGGCGGAAATGGACGAGTGGAACGGCAAGGTCGCCAAAATCAAGGAGACCGACCCGGACATCGAGTGGGCGGAGATCGAGAAGCGCGCGGGCGTGTGCCCGTGGCATCCGCCGATCGGCCCCGGCTCGCCCTACCGCCCCGGTCAGCTGCACCGCAGCATGGTCGAAAGCATCGTCCCGGCGGCGCTCACGGGCATCCTGTTCTATCAGGGCGAAAGCGATGTGGAGCGCGCGGAGGTCTACGGCGATCTGCTGATCAACCTGGTCATCCGCTGGCGCGAGCTCTTCGGCGACGGGTCGCTGCCCTTCTACAATGTGCAGCTGCCCATGCACATCGACGCGGGCGCGCAGGACGACCACCGCTGGGCGATCCTCCGTCAGCAGCAGGAGAAGGCGTGGCACGCGCTGCGCAACTCTGAACTGGCGGTGCTGATCGACGGCGGCGAGTACGGCAACATCCACCCGGTGGACAAGAACACCCCCGGCGAGCGGCTGGCGCGGCTGTTCATGGAGAATTTCACCCATCACCAGCCCGAGCAGGTCTGGGCGGTGCGCAAGTCCACGCAGGGCAATGTCCTGACGGTGGAGCTGACCGGCCCGGTGGAGGCGCGGCGCGGCGAACCCGACCTGTTTGAGGTCGCGGGCGAGGACGGCGTGTACGTCCCGGCGAAGGCGGAGCTGGACTGGAACCGCATCCATCTCACCGCCGAGGGCGTGGCGCACCCGGTCAAGGCGCGCTATGCGTGGGTGAACTACGCCAAGGTGCACGTGTTCAGCCCCTATGCACCCCATCTGCCCCTGGCGCCCTTCGTGCTGGAGGACTGAGATCACGTGCAGATGCACGGCGAATAGCATTCGCTCCCGGAGCATGCCCAGAGATGGCGCGGCTCCGGGAGCTTTTTGTTGACAGGCGGGGGTGCATGGGATACAATCAGGGAAAAGGCACGCCCGGCTGCGGCAGGACAGGCGCCGGCGGCCGGGCGGTGGAGGCGAGGATATGAACCTGTTCCGGATCCCGAAGACGAAGAAGACCTATCTGGACGTCATCAAGCTGCTGGCGATCGGCATGGTCGTGTTCAACCATTCCGGCAACAACGGCTACAAGATGTATCTGGACGTGCTGGAGGGGCCTGCACATCAGCTGATGCTGTGCTGGTCGGCGTTCATCAAGATCGCCGTGCCGCTGTTTTTCATGGCCTCCGGCGCGCTGATGCTGAAGAAGGAGGAGCCCTACGGGAGGATCCTCGGCAAGCGCGTGCTGCGGTTTGCGCTGATCCTGATCGCCGTGTCGCTGTTCTTCTACTGGGAGGCCTATGGCCGCAAGGGGACGATGTCTGTCCCGGATTTCCTGCTCCACCTGTACCGCAACGACCTGACGGGGCACTTGTGGTATCTGTACAGCTACCTGTGCTATCTGCTGATGCTGCCCTTCCTGCGGAAGCTGGCCAGGGCGATGAAGGGGACGGACTATCTGCTGCTCGTGATCGTCTATCAGGCGGCGCAGCTGCTGCCCGCGGCGGATTATGCGCTGTTCCGCGGCACGGCGGCGCATACCTCCTACATCAGCTTTTTCGTCGCGGCGGACTACGTGGTGTATCCGCTGCTGGGCCATTACATCGACAGCCTGACGGAGAAGGAGGAGCGGGAGGAGACGGTCTACATCCTGCTGTTCCTGAGCATTCTGGCGGTGTTCCTGACGAGCGTGCTGATGGACTGGCGCTGCGGGGTGGACGGCGGCTGGACGAACGCGAACCGTGAGGCCTATATGGGCCGCCTGTCCGTCTTCCCGGCGATCACGGTGTTCTATTGCGTCAGGAAGCTCTTTGCGCGCCTGCCTGTGAAAAACGGCCTTGCGAACGTCCTGTTCATTCTGGGCAGCTGCACCTTCGGCGTCTATCTCTTCGACCCGAAGTGGCGTCAGCTCACGCAATCCGTCCGGACGCTCCTTACCCCGTCCATCGGGTTGTATTTCGCCACCCATGTACAGACGATCTGTGCATGCCTCCTCGGTCTGGCTGCGACCTTCCTCTTCAAGTGCGTGACCGGCGGCGCCGGGCTGCTGGCGGGGAGGCTGGTTCCGAAGCGGGAAGGGGAGTGACGGGGTTCCGGCGGGGAGGGACTCTGTCCTGCCGCTCCGCAGGTGCTCTCACCCTTGCCCCTTTGGCGGGGACCTTCGACGATGGATGTGAATCGGACCAGGGGGCGGCTGCCGGGTATCAACGCGCGGCCGAACATGATCCCCGGGCTCCGGAAAATAGAATGAAAGGCTGCCTGCTTCCGGCAAAAACCGGGGCAGGCAGCCTCTTTGCGTTTGGGGGACGGCGGGCAGAGGATCACTGCCCGCTGATGAGATTGGTTTTCAGCTTCCGGTAGGCGGAAGGGGACATTCCTGCCATCCGGGTGAAGGTGCGCAGGAAGCTGGAGTAATCGTTGAAGCCGCAGCGGTAGGCGACCTCGTTCAGCGGGCAGGCGGAGTTGATCAGCGATTTGGCCTGCATGACCCGGCAGTGCAGGATATAGTCATACACGCTCCGCCCTGTGCACTTGACGAATTCGTGGGAGAGGAAGGAGACGCTCACGTTGAACTGGCGGGCCAGGCCTTCCAGCTTCAGCGGGAGGGTGAAGTTCTCGTTGATGTAGGAGAGGATGTCGTGGATCACCTCGTTGACCACGACGGTCTCCTCGATGGCCTCCGTCCGGTGCATCGTATTGCAGACGATGGACAGGAAGGCGGCGACGCGGACATGGTTCTCATAGCGCATCAGCGGGGAGGTGGTGTGGAGATGATGGGCGGTGTCCTGCAGGAGGCGCTTGCAGGTCAGGGCGTCCTCGTGGCTGAGCTGGAAGGTGCGCTGCCGGTTCTGATGGTACTTGGTGAGGAACTGTTCCAGGTCGATGCTGCCGCCGCCGAAGGAGCGCAGCGTCGCGGGCATCATGTAGATGAAGCCGCGCTCATAGTTCCGCGGGGTGGCGTCGCCGAACAGGCCATGCATGCAGAACGGCGGGATCACGATCAGCTGATCCTGCTGGAGCGGATAGACGTCATTGTCGATGCAGTAGAATTTCGCACCGCCGTAGTGGATATAGAGCTCATAGAAATCGTGGCAGTGCAGGCCGTACAGGCCCCATTCCTTGTCATAGGAATAGCAGACGTCGTAGTCGTGGCGAAGGTTGTTCATCCCCTCAAACAGAGAGGGCGCAGGAATGTCGGACAATCTCATGTACTTTTCCTCCGCAAGTGCAGTGATGGTTGAACGGGATGTTCCATGCAGAAAACGCAAATCCTGTCTGGGGAATTGGATTGTGCTAAATGTGCATACAATCAAACAATATTCGCGTTGAATTTGCGAAATGTGCGCAGTATAATGAATATAAATGTGGATGTTAAATCTGGTGGATGGAAAGCCTGATATCACAAAAGGCGGGCTGTTAATCTGTACATTATTGTAATCGGAGGGAGCGAACATGTCAACCATCAAACTCCTTGGGAAGACATTGCGGCGCATGGCGCGCGACTGGCGGCTGTACCTGATGCTGATGATCCCTGTTGTCTGGTACCTGCTGTTCTGCTACAAGCCGATGATCGGCGTGATGATCGCCTTCCAGAAGTACAGCCTGGTCAAGGGTATGTGGGGAAGCAAGTTCGTCGGCCTGGACAACTTTGAGTTCGTCATGAAGCTGCGCGACTTCCCCCTGGCGCTGCGAAATACCCTGTGGCTGAACCTGATGGGCCTGGTGATGGGCTTCCCTGTGCCGATCATCCTGGCTATCATGCTCAACGAAATCCGCAGCAAGTCCGTCAAGCGAGTCTCCCAGACGCTTCTGTACCTGCCCCACTTCCTGAGCTGGATCATCATCGGCGGCATGGTGCTGAAGATCTTCGCGCCCACCACCGGCGTTGTGAATGCGACGCTGCTGAAATGGGGACTGATCGACAAGAACATTCCGTTCCTTACCGACGGACCGACGTGGCAGCTGACCTATACGCTGGTGGGCGTGTGGCAGAACATGGGCTGGGGCACCATCCTCTACCTGTCCGCCATCACGGGCATCAACATGGAGCTGTTCGAGGCGGCCAGGATCGACGGCGCGAACAAGATGCAGCAGATCTGGCACGTGACGCTGCCGGGCATCCGCTCCACCATCGTGGTGCTGCTGATCCTCAACATCGGCCAGATGATGAACATCTCCTTCGACCGCCCCTACATCATGGGCAACACGCTGGTGCAGGACTACTGCGACGTGCTTTCCACCTTCGTGTACCGCACCGGCATCACCAACCACAAGTTTGACCGCGCGACGGCAATCGGCCTGTTCCAGTCCGTGGTTGGCCTGATTCTGATTTCCGGCGCCAACTTCATCACCAACAAGCTTGGCGAAGACGGCATCTGGTAAGAAAGGAGGAGATCCGAATGACCACTGCGACGTATCAGCCCGAAATCAAGATCAAGAAAAAGAGCAACTGGACGGTCAGCCAGATCATCCTTGTGGCAGTCATTTTCGTCTTCGTTCTTACCTGCGTGATGCCGTTCCTGAACGTGATCGCCATTTCGCTCAGCTCCAAGTCCGCCATCCTGCGCGGCGACGTCTCCTTCTGGCCGGTGGAGTTCGAAACCAAGGCCTATGAGATCCTCTTTGCCGACAAGAGCATGGTGAACTGCCTGTTCTACACCGTGCAGCTGACGGTCATCTATACCGCCCTGGCCATGGTGATGACCATCCTGATGGCCTATCCCCTGACCAAGAAGCGCCTGGTGGGCCGCAAGTTCTTCTCCTTCCTGGCCCTGTTCACCATGTACTTCTCCGGCGGCACCATCCCGATTTATCTGAACGTCAAGGACTTCGGCCTGCTGGACTCCATGTGGTCGCTGATCATTCCGGGCCTTGTGTCCACCTACAACATGATCATCATGAAGAGCTTCTTCGCGTCCCTGCCCCAGGAGCTTGAAGAAGCGGCGACGATCGACGGCGCGAATGATTTCCAGATCCTCCTCCAGGTGTTCCTGCCCCTGTCCCTGGCTTCCATCGCGACCCTGACGCTGTTCTACGCCGTGGGCAAGTGGAACTCCTTCGCCGACGCCAAGTACTACATCCAGACCAAGGCCCTGCAGCCCCTGCAGCTGAGGCTGTACAACATCATCAAGGGCTCCACCGCCGTTGACGTCACCGCCATCGAGGGCAACGCCAACAGCAACGCCCAGAACGTTTCCGAGTCCATCGAGGCCGCGACCATCATCTTCGCGACCCTGCCCATTCTGGTGGTTTACCCCTTCGTGCAGCGCTACTTCGTCTCCGGCGTGACCATCGGCGCTGTCAAGGGCTGATCCGCCCCCAACCCTGTATGTAGCCGCTGAGATGCGGTGAAATAAAAAAAGGAGAGTGGAACCATGAAGAAGATCCTGTCCCTCGTGATGGCTCTTGCGCTGATCCTCAGCTGCATGAGCATTCCCGCCCTGGCCGATGATCAGATCGTCCTGCGCGTGGAAGTGTTTGACCGCTCCATCGCCGGCCTGAACCTGGAAGACTGCTGGCAGCTGCGCTATGCGCAGGAGCACTTCGGCGACCCCAACGGCATCAAGCTGCAGTTCGTGCCCGTCTCCCGCTGGGAGGAAGGCGACATCCTGACCACCCAGATCAGCGGCCAGACCGCTGCTGACATCTGCATCACCTACAACGGCGATCTGGTCAATTCCCTGATCGCTGACGACGGCGTGTATGCGCTGGACGAGCTGATCGCAGAGTACGGCCAGAACATCAAGGCCTTCCTGGGCGAGAACCTGCTGAGCTACGGCGCGTTCGATCCCGACGAGGATGGCGAGAAGACCCAGTACACCATTCCTGCCCGCCGTATCTCCGTCGTGAACCAGGGCGCCTTCATCCGCGCTGACTGGCTCAAGGCCCTGGGCATGGAAGAGCCCAAGACCATCGACGAGCTGGAAGCCTACCTGTACGCGGCCAAGGAGGCCAAGCTGGGCGGCGAGATGACCATCCCCTTCAACTACGCGATCTTCACCTCCAACCCCATGTTCGCGATGCGCTACTACATGAGCGCCTTCATCGACTTCTCCACCATCACCCCCGAAGACTGGGTCGCCTACAAGGACAACCCCGAGATGCTGCCCGGCGCCAAGGAGGCCCTGCGCCTGTTCAACAAGTGGTACCATGACGGCATCCTGTACGAGAACTTCGCGGTCGATACCGACAGCACCATCGGCGATACCTACATGACCCAGGGTAACTTCGGTTACTTCCTGCAGCAGTACGACCAGCCCTGGCGTACCGACAAGAACTACCAGGCTG
>SVGU01000137.1 GCA_015056155.1 Clostridiales bacterium | reverse complement strand
CTTGAATTTACTGTATTTCCCGCGACTCATGACGAGGAGGGGTAAACCTTCCTCTACATAATAACGCGTTTCACCGGATGCTCATCTGCTTTTTCGCTGCTGGATAAATTGTTCCTTTAGAATCCTCCCGCCACTTTTTTGAGTTTTGCACTCATTCACTGGTCGGGGCGTAAACGCCCCTCCCGGCCCTTCATTCGTGTAAGGAAGCGATTTTGCAGGCAAAATTGCCGCGCATGTCGCCGATTTTCGATGTACAGTCTGCCGACGGCGAGTTACAGTGCCTGAGTGCTCGGCTTTTTTGACAGATTGAGGCCATGATCCTTGCGGGTCCTGGCCGTTTGGCTGTGCACAGAAACAGCGCCCCTCCCGTGTATGGGAAGGACGCTGCATGTGCCTTATGCCAGCTGCAGCTGGTACAGCTTCTTGTAGATACCGTTCTGCTCCAGCAGCTCCTGGTGGGTGCCGCTTTCGCGGATCTTGCCGTGGTGCATGACGATGATGCGGTCGCAGTGCTGAATCGTGGAGAGGCGGTGGGCGACCATGATCGACGTACGGCCCTCCATCAGGTGCTGCACGGCCTCCTGGATCCACTGCTCGGTTTCGGTGTCGATGTTGGCGGTGGCTTCATCCAGGATCAGGATCGTCGGGTCATAGGCCAGCGTACGGGCGAAGGAGAGCAGCTGCCGCTGACCGGAGGAGAAGGTCGCGCCGCGCTCGGTCACGCGCTCGTGATAGCCGCCGGGGAGGCGCTCGATGAAGTGGGAGGCGTTGGTGTTGTGGGCGGCCTCGCGGATGGCGGCGTCGGTGATGCTCTCGTCGCGCAGACGGATGTTGCGGGCGATATCGCCGGTGAAGACGAAGACGTCCTGCTGCACCTGGCCGATGGCGGAGCGGATCTGCTCCCGGGACATCTCGCGGATATCCACGCCGTCGATACGGATAGCGCCCTTCTGAATGTCGTAGTAGCGGCCGATCAGGTTGAGGATGGACGACTTGCCTGCGCCCGTTGCGCCGACGAAGGCGACCTTCTGGCCCGGCTCGATGGTGAAGGACACGTCGCGCAGCACCCAGTTCTCCTTACCGGCGTTTTCGGCCGTGGGGGTCTCGCCGTCCACGGTCTCATAGGCGAACCACACATGGTCGAACTCGATCCGGCCGCGCACGGCGGGGAGCTTCACGGGGTTCTCCTGCTCGTTCACGTCGGACTTGGTATCCAGCAGGGTGAAGATCTTTTCCGCCGAGGCGATGGCGCTCTGCAGCGTCGTGAACATCTCCGCCAGCTCCTGAATGGGCTGGAACAGCTGGTTGATGTACTGGGTGAACTTGTACAGCGTACCGATGGTGATCACGCCGGCGAGCACCTGCGCGCTGCCGCCGCCCAGGATGATGGCGGTGGCGGAGATGGAGGCGAAGTAGATCAGCGGGCGGAAAATGCCGAAGATCATCATCTCGCGGAAGCCCGCGCGGTAGAGCTGCTGGTTCTTCTCGCCGAATTCCTCGCACTTCTCCTCCTCGCGGTGGAAGATCTGGATGATGCGCATGCCCGAGAGATGCTCGGACAGGAAGGTGTTCAGCGCGGTGATGCGGGTGCGGACAATCTGATAGCACTTGCGGCTGAGCTTGCGGAAGACGAAGGTCAGCCCGGCCACCACCGGCACCATGATCAGCGAGTAGAGCGCCATCTTCACATCCAGCACCAGCATCCACGCGATCAGCGCCACGACCTTGACCACGTTGCGGAACAGGCGGACGATGATGTTGGAGTACAGGTCGTTGATGGACTCGGTATCGTTGGTAATGCGGGTGACGATGCGGCCCACGGGGGTGGTATCGAAGAAGCGCATCGACAGGCTCTGCACGTGGGTCATGACCTGCATGCGCAGGTTGTAGACGATCTTCTGGCCCATCTCCTGGATCATCAGGTACTGGGCGCGGTTGCATACGAAGGAGGCAAGCATCACCAGCAGATACAGCCCGGCGGTGACGAGCACGCCGTTGAAGCGCTCGTCGGGGGTCAGCTCGCCCGCGGCGGTCTCCTGGGTGATGTAGCGGTCGATGGCGTTGCCGATCAGCTCCGGTTTGTACAGTTCCAGCGCCGTCAGCGCTGCCACCAGCAGGCAGCAGACGACGACCGTCTTCCAGTAGGGCTTGACGTAGCCCATCATGCGCAGGAAGGCGTTGCCCTGATACTGGATGTCGTTGCCTTCATGCTTCTTCAGGCCCTTGACGAATTCAGACATGCTCCACGCCTCCTTCCGCGTCGTGATCGGGATGCTCCTCCTGCAGCTGCTTCTCCAGCTGCTGCTTGTCGAAGAGGCTCTTGTACTGGCCGCCCAGGGCAATCAGCTCGTCGTGGGTGCCGTATTCCACCATCTGGCCGTCGTCCAGCACCATGATGTGATCCGCGTCCTGGATGGTGGAGATGCGGTGGGCGATGATGATCGTGATGCGCTCGCCGCCCTCGCCGCGCAGGGTGCGCAGGTTGTCCAGGATGTTGCGCTCGGTGTCGGTATCGACGGCGGAGAGCGCGTCGTCGAGGATCAGCACGGGCGCCTTCGTGGAGGGATCGGTGGTCTTCATCAGCGCGCGGGCGATGGAGGAGCGCTGCTTCTGGCCGCCGGAGAGGGTCACGCCGCGCTCGCCCACCACGGTCTGATACTGCTCGGGAAACTCGGCGATGTTGTCATGGATGCAGGCCAGCTGCGCCGCATGGACGACCGATTCGAGGGTCTTGTCCTGGGAGCCGAAGGCGATGTTGTTTTGCAGGGTGTCGGAGAAGAGGAAGTTGTCCTGCGGCACGCAGGCGATGCCCTCGCGCAGCACGGAAAGAGGGATCTCCCGGATGTCGCGCCCGCCGATGGTGATCATGGGCTTCTTCCCGCGGCGGGGCCGGGGCACGTCGTACAGGCGGGTGAGCAGGCTAGGGATGGTGGTCTTGCCCGCGCCGGTGCGGCCGATGATGGCGAGGGTCTCGCCGGGCTGGATGGTGACGGACACGTCCTTGAGGACGGGCACATCCGGCTGGCCGGGGTAGGCGAAGGTCAGGTTGTTCAGGCAGATGCTGCCGGACAGGCGGGTGATGCTGTGGTCGGTCTCCTCGCCGTCGACGATGTCCGGCTTCTCCTGGAAGATATGGTAGATGCGGCTGAGGGACGCCGTGCCCTGGGAGATGCTCGTGATGCACTCGCCCACGGCCATCATCGGCCATACCAGCATGCCGATGTAGGAGTTGAAGGCCACGAACTGACCCACGGTGATCTCGCCGTGGATGGCGAGGTAGCCGCCGTAGAGCAGCGTCAGCAGGCTGCTGCAGCCGATGATGATATCCATCAGGGGCATCATCAGCGCATGCAGGCGCACCACGCCCAGGTTCTTTTCCTTTGCTTCGCCCGTGGTCTGGGCGAAGGCGTCCAGCTCCCTGCGCTCCTGCACGAAGGCCTTGATCACGCGGATACCGCTGATGGTCTCCTGCACCTGGTCGGTCAAGGTGGAGAAGGCAGCCTGCTTCTCGCGGAAGCGCTTGTGCATCATCCGGCCGTAGAACACGTCGCCCACGGCGATGACCAGCAGCG
Organism: Clostridiales bacterium; assembly: GCA_015056155.1. Taxonomy (GTDB): domain Bacteria; phylum Bacillota; class Clostridia; order Christensenellales; family Aristaeellaceae; genus UBA11524. The sequence goes on along the minus strand of SVGU01000137.1, from coordinate 404 downwards.
GGATGATCGCTACGGCGGTCAGGCGGGGATCGACGCTGACGATCATCTCCGTCAGCACCAGCACCATCATGACCGTTGCGTCAAAGGCGGTGATGACCGTCATGCCCAGCAGCTGGCGCACAGCCATCAGGTCGTTGGTGAAGTGGGCCATCAGGTCGCCGGTCTTGTGCTGATTATAATAGCGCATGGACAGCGTGGACAGGTGACCATACATATCCCGGCGGATCTCCTTCTCGATGGAGCGGGCTGCGCCAAAGAGGAAGAAGCGCCAGCAGAACCGGCCGAAGGCGATCGCCGCGCCCATCAGCAGCACCATCTTCACGATGGCCATCGCGCCGTCCAGCGACAGCAGCCCGTCCGTCAGGCCGTCGATGATATCACCGGTGTAGCGGGGGACGTACACA
>SVGU01000029.1 GCA_015056155.1 Clostridiales bacterium | reverse complement strand
AGGCCCCGACGGCAACGCCCGCGCCCGCAACGCAGGCCCCGACGGCAACGCCCGCGCCGGTAACGCAGGCCCCGACGGCAACGCCCGCGCCCGCGACCAAGGCCCCGACGGCAACGCCCGCGCCTGCGACGCAGGCTCCGACGGCAACGGCTTCACCGGTAGTCACGGTTCCGGCAATGACGGTCACACCGACACCGGAAGCATCTCTCACCCCCACGCCGGAGCTGACGCCGACGCCCACGCCGACAGCGCAGCCGACAGCGTCTGTGACCGGCGCGCCCTATGTGACGCCCGAACCGCTGCCCATCTGGGAGCGTGTGCCCGAGTATGAAATGCCGGTCGAGGAAGCGCCGGTGACCAGTACGACGACCTACAAGTTCATCGGCGTGCTGAACATCCCGTCCCTCGGCACGGAGCTGCCCGTGCAGTCCACCTGGAGCTATGAGCAGCTGGCCTACACGCCCTGCCGCTACTCCGGCAGCGCCTACCGCGACGGCTTCGTCATCATTGCGCACCGGTTCAACTCCCACTTCACCGGGATCGAAAACCTCCCGATCGGCGCAAGCGTCAACTTCACCGACATGAACGGCACGACCTTCCGCTATCGGGTCGTGGCCATCGAGACGCTCGATCCGGATCAGACGGAGGAGCTCCTCGCGGGTGAGTATGCGCTGACGCTCATGACCTGCACCGTCAGCAGTGCGCAGCGCGTCGTGGTTCGCTGCGAGCGCAAATAAAACAGAAACACCCCTCCGCACGATCGCATGCACGGTCGGCGGAGGGGTTTGCTGTTTGGATGTGGTTTTATCTGCGCCAGATGGCCGGGTGGAAGAGCGCCAGAAGGGGGAAGATCTCCAGGCGGCCCGCCAGCATCAGGAAGCTGAGGATGAGCTTGGAGTACGCGCTGTATCCCGCGAAGCTGCCCATCGGTCCCACGGCGCCGAAGCCCGGGCCGACGTTGCTCACGCAGGTGATGGCAGCGGTGATGTTCGTCTCGAAATCGGCATGTACGCCGTCGAGCGAAATGAGCATCGCGCCCAGCAGGATCAGCAGGATGTACATGAACGCAAACACGGCGACCTGCGACAGCACGCTCTCCTCCACGCCCTTGCCCTCGAAGCGGACGACCTGCACCTTCCGGGGCTGGAAGGTGCGGCGAACCTCGCGGATGCCCTGCTTGGTCAGCATACCGATGCGGCAGATCTTCATGCCGCCGGCGGTAGAACCGGCACAGGAACCCGTGAACATCACCAGCAGCAGCAGCATCTTCGCAGCCGCGGGCCAGAGGTTGAAGTCGGCCGTCGCGTAGCCGGTGGTGCTCATGAGGGAGGCGGCCTGGAAGGACGCGTACCGGAGGCTGTTCAGGAAGGTGCCGCCGTCGCTGGTCGGCAGAATAACGAGGGTGAGCAGCAGCGTGATCCCCACATAGATGCCCAGGTACCAGCGCAGCTCCTCGTTGCGCAGCCCTTCACGCCAGGAGCCGGTGACCAGCTTGAAATACAGCACGAAGTTCACGCCGAAGACGACCATGAAGAAGGTCGTGATCGCCTCGATCCAAACGGAGTTGAAGTGACCGACGCTGGCGGCGTAGTTGCTGAAGCCGCCGGTGCCGGCCGTACCCAGGGCATGGATCGCCGCGTCGTAGGGGTTCATGCCTGCCAGCAGCAGCGCAAGCCAGTTGAGCAGCGTCAGCACGCCGTAGACGAGGTAGAGGATCTTGGCCGTATCGCCCATCTTGGGGGCGATCTTGCTCAGCGTCGGGCCGGGGGATTCGGCGCGGACCAGGTGGCTCGTGCGGCCGCCCATCTGCGGCAGCAGCGCCAGCGTCAGCACCAGCACGCCCATGCCGCCGATCCAGTGGGTGAAGCTGCGCCAGAACATGACGCCGTGGGGATTGCCCTCAATCTGTGTCAGGATCGACGCGCCGGTGGTGGTGAAGCCGGAGACGGCCTCGAACAGGGCGTCGATGAAATTCGGGATCATGCCGCTGAACACGAAGGGGAGTGCGCCGAAAATGGAGAGCAGCACCCAGGAGAGCGCCACGGCGAGGAAGCCCTCCTTTGCGCGGAGGTTGTTCTGCTCCGGCTTGCACAGGAGCCGCAGGGGCAGACCGACGGCGCACAGGATCAGGATCGTCCAGACGAACGCCATGGCGTCGCTGCCGCCGTAGAGCAGGGAAATGACCAGAGCGGGGAGCATCGCGGCTCCCTCGACCAGCAGGATGGAGCCGATCAGTTTCAAAAGCAGCAGTATATTCATCGCCTGATGACCTCGTTCAGATCCGTGATGCCGCTGGTGTTGGCGATGATGACCACGCTGTCACCCGCCTGAATGACGTCATTGCCGAAGGGGATGATGACCTTGCCCTTGTGCAGGATGATCGCCACCAGCGTGCCGCGCCGGACGTCCAGCTCCTTCAGGGGAACGCCGATGTAGGGATCCCCCTTGCGGGCGATGAACTCCAGCGCCTCCGCCTTGCCGTCGACCAGCTTGTAGAGCTTCTCGACCGAGGTGCCGCCGCCGTTGACGCGGGCGCGCACGTAGCGCAGCAGCATGTTGCAGGTGATGATGCGCGGGCTGACGAGGCTGTCGATGCCCAGGGAGTTGATCACGCCGTTGTAGGCGAGGCGGTTGTTCTTCACCACGACCTTCTGCACGCCCAGCTGCTGCGCGTACAGGCCGGTCATCAGGTTTTCCTCGTCCCGGTCGCTCAGGGAGATGAACGCGTCCATGCCGGTGATGTTCTCCTGCTCCAGCAGCTCCTGGTCCGTGCCGTCGCCTGCGATCACGTCCACATGGGGCAGCAGCTCGCTCAGTGTGGCCGCCTTTTCCTCGTTGATCTCAAACATCGTCACATGGATGCCCGCCGGGGAGAGGAGCCTTGCCAGATAGTAGCTGATCCGCCCGCCGCCCAGGAGCATCACATTCTTCACGCGCTTGGCGTTGCGGCCCATGACGCGGAAGAAGTTCGTCACCGTGACCGGCTCGCCCGCCACGTGCACCAGATCGCCGACGCGGATGACGAAATCGCCGTTGGGGATCGTGACCGCGCCGTCTCGCTCGACTGCGCAGTACAGCACGCGGGGCAGCGTGGGATGGCGGGCCGGCAGCTCCTTGAGCGGATGGCCGACGATCACGTCGCCCTCCTGCGCGCGGAACGCCACCAGCTCCACATGGCCCTTGGCGAAGGTCTCGATGTCGCTTGCATAGGGGAAGCGCAGCAGCTGGCTGATTTCCAGCGCGGTGGCGCGTTCCGGGTTGATGGTCATGTCCAGACCCAGCTCATGCTGCAGCAGCGTCAGGGACTCGTTGTATTCCGGGTCGCGGATGCGGGCGATGGTGTACTTCGCGCCCAGCCGCTTGGCAATCAGGCAGCAGAGCATATTCGTTTCATCGCTGGCGGTAGCGGCGACGACGATGTCCGCCTTGTCGACATTCGCGTCCAGCAGCGTCTTTGCGTTTGCGCCATTGCCGTGGATGCACATGGCGTCCAGCATGTCGTCAGCCTTGCGGACCACGTCGTCGTTCCGGTCGATAATGACGACGTTGTGCCCCTCGCTGATGAGTTCTTCCGCCAGCGTATGGCCTACCTTGCCATCGCCGACGATCAGGATACGCATTTGTGTTTCGCCTCCAGTCAAAATTGTGGCAGTTGACCGCATACACTTCATTATAGCACGTTTCGAGCCAAAAGAAAACGGAGTTATCCACAGACCGCAATAAAGGTATAGTAAAAGCGCAGCCCTGGATAAAGGAGCTGCGCTTTTGTCTGGCGCTCAGCGCTTGCAGGCGCAGAGGAAGCGGGAATCGCTGCCGCGTTCAGGGTAGAACATGTCCGTCCAATCAGGATGGCCCTGCTTGCGGCGCTTGATGATGTCGTCCATTTCCGCACGGGTCAGAGGCATCATCTGCAGAATGGTGACGGTCTCAAACAGACCGGTCTTGCAGCGGAGGATGTTGGGATCCTCGCAGACCTGCGGGAACAGCAGGCCCGCGCCGCACATGTTGAAGGTGTCCGACTGCAGATCTTCCATCTGCGCGGAACAGTCCATCGTATGGGAGTAGCTGATCATCGTGCGTGCATCATGGGGATAATGTGCGACCATCGCCAGCAGAGAAACGATCCAGCGGCATTCCGGCTTGCTCAGGTCCCAGTCCGCAGGGAGAAAGGTGACGTACTCGTTCCGGTTCGTCAGGCTGTGGGGCTTGGGCTTCATCGGATAATCGCTGGCCCCGATGGTAGCCAGCACCTGATAGGGCCGGCTGGCGGTTGGCCGGAGGCAGATCATGTCGATGTGCAGCGTGCCGGGCTCGTCCACAAGCGAATGGAGGATCTTCGGCTCTTCTTCAGTGCCGAAATACTTCAGGTAATGAGCTTGCAGCTTGTCGAATTTGCGCTGATTCATGGCTTATCCTCGTGCAGCAGTGTGGAAAAAAGGCGAAGCTCCCAGTTACCAGGTGTCGCAGGCGTCGGCGTAGAAGGCGTTCATGGCCTCCTCGGTGGGGAAGTTGGCGACGTACATCTGGTTGCCCATGGCGCCGGCGAGGGCGTCGGGGATGCGGGTGACCATCTTCATGCTGGCGGCGTACTTCGCGCACAGCTCGTCGTGGCTGAGCTTGAAGTTCTTGCCGTCTCGGCGGCCGGCGAAGGCGCAGAAATTGCGCTCACCGCAGGTCTTGAGCGTGGAGTCGTAGGCGATCATGTCCGCGTAGATCTTGTACACGTCGGTGGAGTTGGCGAAGTTCATCATGTCGGGGGAGAAGCCGCCGCAGGGGCGCATGTTGACCTCCAGGGCCACCACGTCGCCCTTCTTGCCCATGTGGGGATGGTCGGCGGTCAGGCGGAAGAACTCGAAGTGCACGAAGCGGTTCTTCACGCCGAAGGACTTGACCGTCGCGCGGCCGGCCCTGCGGGTGTCCTCGGGCAGCTCCTTGACCATGTAGTAGATGGAGTTGTCGCCGTTGTTGACCACGTCCATGATGGAGTTGGGGGTCACGTTGCCGGTCTCGAAGATCGGCTCGCCCTTGGAGTCGATGATCGCGTCGTAGCTGTTGACCTCGGCGGTGATGAACTCCTCCATGATGTAGGACACGCTGCGGTCCATGCTGTCGATGAAGGAACGCAGCTCCTCGTCATTCTTGAGCTTGTAGGTGCTGGAAGCGCCCACGCCGTTGTCGGGCTTGACGATGACGGGGTAGCCCACGACGTCGATGAAGGCCTTGCAGGCGTCGAAATTGTCCACGATGTGATAGCGGGCGGTCTTGATGCCCACGGCCTCGTAGTAGGGCTTCATCTTGGACTTGTACTTGATGCGCTCCATGTCGCTCACCTGGAAGCCGGAGGTGATGTGGAAATCGGTGCGCAGCATGGCGTCGCGCTCCAGCCAGTACTCGTTGTTGCTCTCCAGCCAGTCGATGCGGCCGTACTTGCTGATGAAGAACGCCACCGCGCGGTACACCTCGTCGTAGTTTTCCATCGAGCCGACCTTGTAATACTCGGTCAGGGAGGCGCGCAGCTCGGGCAGCAGGTCATCGTAAGGGCAGTCGCCAACGCCCAGCACGCGCAGGCCGTTGTCCTTCAGGTGCTTGCAGAACTGCCAGTAGTTGGTGGGGAAGTTGGGGGAGATGAAGACGAAGTTTTTCATGATGTATACCACCTTTGGTTGGATGTTGTTGGTGTATGTTGAGGAGGGGGGGGAGAAATGAATAATGAATAATGAAGTCGCCCGGCTTTGCCGTGCTGATGAATAATGAATAATCAAATGGCGGCCCCATGGGCAAATCATCATTATTCATTATTCATTATTCACTATTCATTATTCATTAATCGGATTCGTATATTGCCAGAGCTCCCCCTCACAGAATGTGAGGCACGTGCACCGGCACCTGCTTGTACCACCAGTCCCAGTCGTGCTTGACGTCGTGTCCCCAGACGTCGACGTAGCAGTTGATGCCCTTCTGGAAGAAGATGTCGCGCAGCTGGAAGGTCGTCTCGGGCATTTCCCACGGCCCCTGACCGACGACGATCACGCCCTTGTGATTGTTGTACTGCTGGATGTAGGGATGGTCCTTGGGCATGCCGGCGAGGTAGTGGACGGGGGAGTTGGCGTAGACCAGCTCGTCCATGTAGCCGGGGAAGCCGTACTCGCTGGAGTAGATGCCGGAGAGGGCCAGCAGGCCGTCGAACAGGTCGGGACGGCGGAAGTAGAGGTTTGCGGCGTGGGTCGCGCCCAGGGAGCAGCCGAAGGCGATGCAGCCCGGCGTGCCCGTCCAGCCGTTGCGGTCGTTGGCCATGGACTGCATGAAGGGCACGACCTCCGAGCAGATGTAGCTGAACCACTGTTCATGGCGGCGGATGCGCCAGTAGGGTTCGTAGGTGGCGGAGTAGGTCTCCTTGTCCATGGTGTCGATGGCGAAGACCATGCACTGGCCGCTTTCGATCCACGGCGCCCAGACGTCGGTCATCCTGAAGCTCTCAAAGTCGAAGAACCGGCCGTCCTGGCAGGGGATGAACAGCACGGGGCGGCCTGCGTGGCCGTAGACCTTGATCTCCATCTCGCGGTTCAGGGACGGGGAGTACCATTTGGTGTAGTAAGTCTGCATCGGTGCACTTCCTTATATCTTAATTGCGGGTATACAGCAGGGTGTTGATGAAGAAGGGGATCTGCTCCTCCCAGCAGGCCTCGCAGTGGTCGCCGTTGGGGACGATGCGGCTGGTGAGCCACACATTCTTCTCCAGCAGGCGGCTGACGACGGCGGCGAACTGCCGGCGCATGTTCTCGTGGTTGCCCATCTCGCGGGAGCCGTAATCCATGTAGATCACCGTGTCGGGCGAGAGCTCCGCGTCGCGGACGAGCTTGTCCAGCTTGCGGGTGGCGAACCAGAGGCTGGGGCTGAGGCAGGCGGCGCGGGAATAGACCTCGTTGTACTGGAGCACGGCGTACAGGCTCATCAGCCCGCCCATGGACGATCCGGCGATGAAGGTGTTCAGCCGGTCGGGGAGGGTCGGATATTTCCGGTCGATGACGGGCTTCAGGCTGTGGACGAACCAGTCCATCGTCAGCTTGCCGCGCCCGCGGATGTAGCCGAGCTTTTCATCCTCGAAGGTGTAGGGGGAATACTCCGACAGGCGGCCGTTGTTGGGGCTGTGGTTGCAGTCCACTGCGACGATGATCATCGGCGTGCCGCTTTCGTCCATGAATTCCTTCATGCCCCAGCTCTTGCCGTAGGTCGCATCCTCGTCGAAGAACACGTTGTGTCCGTCGAACATGTACAGGACCGGGAACCGGGCGTCGGGGTCCTCCTCCGCCAGATCTGGGACGTATACATAGACGGTGCGGGGCTTGCGGCCTGTCAGCTTGGGCAGGGTCATTGTCCATTTTTCAATCATGCGCTTTGACCTTCTCATGCTTTGTGGCGGCTGAAACCGCCTTCTACCATTCTAACACAGAAGCGGGGAGGTGACAACCGCCTTTTCAGGGATTTGCTGCATTTCCGCCGCACTTTCTGTCCCGGCGGAAATTTTTCTGCATTCGCATGAACAAAAGGGGACGCAGGATCGTCTAATAGGATGAAGCACAAAAAAAGCTTCCTGAATTCAGGAAGCTCAGTGCGGTCGACGGGACTTGAACCCGTACCCATTGCTGGACACGCCCCTCAAACGTGCGCGTATGCCGATTCCGCCACGACCGCATGCCGTAACAGCACATCCTATTATAGCATAGTTCGTGGATTTGTCAAGCGGTATGCGAAAGATTTTCTCCCCTGCGCGGGAAAACTTCCTCCTGAAAAGCAAATCACGGTTGACGCATGCCGATTTGGCTGGTATCATAGAATGCGGTGAATCGGTTTCATTTGCACGACAGGAGGAATTCAAAAATGAACGTGTTTGTCAAGATCATTCAGGGCGCGCTCATCGGTGCGGGCGGCGTGCTGCCCGGCGTGTCCGGCGGCGTGCTGGCGGTGCTTTTCGGCGTCTACAAGCCGCTGATGAGGCTGCTGGCCCATCCCATCCGGGAACTGAAGAATACCATCGTTGAGCTGTGGCCCATCCTGGTGGGCTTCGTGATCGGCTACATCGGCATCGCCAAGGTGCTTTCCAGCGTCCTGGAGGCGTACCAGTCCGAGTCCCTGGCGGTTTTCGTCGGCATGGCGATCGGCATCATGCCCTCCCTCTTCCGTGAGGCGGGCGAACAGGGCCGCAACCGCTTCAGCTGGATCTCCCTCGCGGGCGTCTTTGCGGCGGCCTTTACCCTGCTGTATGTCTGCAACTATGTGCTGGCGCTGCGCATCGTGCCGAACTTCGGCTGGAACATGTTCGGCGGCGCCTGCCTGGCGCTGTCCATCATCGCTCCCGGTATGAGCGCATCTGTGCTGATGCTGCCCCTCAAGACGGTCACGGAGGCCGGTACGGAGGGCGTGCTTTACGACCACATTACCGGCGCGATCGGCGATCTGAACGTCGGCGCGCTGCTCCCGATCCTGCTGGGCGCTGTTCTGGCCTTCATCCTGCTGACCCGTGCGGTGGACTGGATGATGAACAAGCACTATTCCGTCATGTTCCATGGCGTGATCGGCCTTGTCATCGCCGCGACCATCTTCACCATCCCCTTCGCTGCCTTCACTGCGGGCGTTTCCTCCTGCATGATCCATGTGGCGCTGGTGGTGGTGGGCTGCATCTGCACGCTGCTGCTGGATGTGTTCAACTCCAAGGTCGAGAAGCCCCCGGTTCAGGACTGAGCAACACAGACCTGACAAAGGAGTGCACCTGAAATGAAACGCTGTCTGCTGCTTTTTGTCCTCATGCTGCTGCCGCTGGCTGCCCTCGGCGAGCCTCTGAACGTTTCCGTCAACGGGAACAACGAGGCGACGGGCTTTACGGATAACAGCATCATCGTCAGGACGGAGGCGGCAGGCAGCCTTTTTCTGTCCCTCGGGGATGAATACGGCGTCTACCGCACGTGGGAGCAGCCGGTTTCCGCCGGGGAGACGCGCCTGTACTGGGACGGTCTGGGCTGGAACCAGGAGCGCATCACCGACGGCGCGCATCTCCTCACGGCCCGCCTCACTTGCGCAGACGGGACGGAAGTCGTGACCGAAACCGCCGTGACGATGAAGAAATGCGCCAATGCGCTGCTGTTCGCCCTGCCCTCGGATACGACGCTGTATCTGGAGGGCACGGAGGACTGGTTCTGCGAGGTGCGCTGCGTCCGCAGGGGCGATACGGTCGCCATGCGGGTCTTCAGCGCGGAGGACATCGAGGACTGCCTCGGCGTGAAGAAGATCACCATCAACGCGGGCGGCCCGGTGAAATTCGGCTGGGACGGCAAGCTGGACGGCCGTGCGGTGCCGCCGGGGGAGTACTACCTGCTCTTTACGCTGGAGGAAAACCCGGAGTATGTGCATGAGGTCTACCTGACGGTGGAGGCGGGGAGTCCGCCGGTGATCCCGCTGGCGGTCAGCCCGGCGATCATCCCGGAGCGCGGCATGACGGACGCGCAGATCTGGGCGATCATGCAGCTGCCCTCCGTCGTGGCGGATGTGGAGCAGGAAAGCCACCTGACCATCCGCGCGGAAAAGGGGGAAGGCGAGGAGCTGGGCACGGTGCACGGCCAGTCCCAGGCGCTGCAGGTGCTGGCGCTGGAGGACGGGTTCGCCCGCGTCGGCGCGTGGAACCATGAGACCGGCGATTACGTGGAGGGCTGGGTGAAGCAGAGCACCCTCAAAACCGTGACGCCGGACGGCGAGTACGGCGTGCTGATCGACAAGGCGGCGCAGACGATGACCGTCTACCGGCAGGGCACGCCGCTGGACACCTTCCCGATTTCCACCGGCCTCCCTGCGGAAAACCGGATGATCCGCGAGACGGCGGCGGGCGCGTTCCTGACCGTTGACAGGATCAGCAACTTTGAATCCGACGGCTACCAGTACGATCACGCCATCCGCTATGACGGCGGCAACCTCATCCATCAGATGGGCTACAAGCCGGACGGCAAGAAGCAGGACTTCTCCGACCATGCGGCGGTGCTTGGCATGAAGGCCAGCCACGGCTGCACCCGCGTGTCCAATATGCCCAGCGCATCGGCGGGCATCAACGCCTACTGGCTCTATACCCATCTGCCCTACCACACCCGCGTCATCATCCTGGACGATCCGGAGCAGCGCGCGATCCACGCCGCCGCCGCCGGTGAACCGACGATGGACCTGACCTGTGCGCCGGTCGCGCCGCCTGCCCTGGCAGAAGGGGAACGGGAGCTGGTCGTGACCGTCGGCGGCGACGCGGTCATCGCCACCCGCGAGAAATGGTGGAAGCAGGAGGAGGCCTTCCCGGCTTACATCGCGCAGTCCGGCATGGAGTACCCCTTCCGGAATCTGCTGCCCATCTTTGCGGCGGACGACATGACGCTGGTCAACCTGGAATGTGTGCTCAAGGCGGACAAGCGGGGCGAGCAGACCAGCAAGGAATACCGCTTCCGCGGCCTGCCGGAATGGACGGGCGTGCTGACGGCCGGTTCCATCGAGCAGGTGTCCATCGCCAACAATCACTACATTGACTATGGCGCGTCCGGCCGGGAAGCCACCCGGCAGGCGCTGACGGATGCGGGCATCCCCTTCAGCGGCTACGAGTACCTGTACATCTGGGAGCACGAGGGGGTCAAAGTCGGCTTCGGCGGCATCCGCGAAACGATGTACAAGCAGGATCCCTCCACGCTGAGCAAGGACGTGCTCGCGCTGAAGCAGGCGGGCTGCGACGTCATCATCTACCTCTGCCACTGGGGCACGGAATACGACCCGAACCGGAACGCCCTGCAGGAGCAGATCGCTGCCGCAGCGGCGGCCGCCGGCGTGGATGTGCTCATCGGCGGGCATCCCCATGTGGTGCAGGGGATCGACTCGGTTGGCAGCATGCCGGTCATCTACAGCCTCGGCAACCTGATGTTCGGCGGCACGCACGACATGACGACCTTCGACGGCATGCTGGCGCAGCTGCGTCTGCGCTTCCGGGCGGAAGTGTACGCAGGCTGCACGGTGGAGCTGATCCCCATCCTGACCAGCGGGCGCGCGTCGGAAAATGTGAACGACTTCTGCCCGGTCCCGGCGACCGGGGCGGACGCCTCGCGCATCCTGAACAGCGTGCAGGCGGACACGCCCTTTGCGCTCCTGGAGCAGATGTATTTCCCGGCACAATGACATACGAAAGCGGGAGCTGTCCTGATGATGGACGGCTCCCGCCTGTTTATGCAGTTCAGTCGATGACCAGCTGTTCCATGGACTTGCGGCCCGTGACCCATTCGCCGCAGCGGTTGGCCCAGCTTTCTGTGAAGAAGCTGAAGTAGGAGCGCTGCTGCTCCCGGCGCATGCGGTTCAGGCTGGGCAGCCAGCCCCAGAGGGTGGAGGGGATGCCGATGACGATCAGATACGCAGGCCCCAGCAGGAGCGACTGGATCGTGTGCCCGTATTCATGCACGAGCAGGCGGTCCGCCAGCTCCTCGCGGGAGAAGCGGTCCGACAGCTTTTCGCAGAAGAACGGGTTCGACGTGATGAACACGAACGGCCCGACGGACATGCTCGCCCGGCCCTGCCACCTGGTGATGACCGCGCCGTGATGCAGGAAGTGCTCGTCCCGCCGGTGAAGCAGGAGCAGCACCAGCCCCAGCAGCGTCTGCGGCAGTCCCCATGTGCACTGGATCAGCCAGTACAGAGCAGTCCTCATTCGTCGCGGCCCTCCAGAATGGCGCGGATGGCGGCCTTCTCCTCGTCGGAGAGAGGCACATGCTTCTGCACGGTCTCCACATTCTGACGGATCTGTTCCGGGCGGCTCGCGCCGGTGATGACGCTGGTGATCGCCGGATTCTCCAGCACCCAGGCCAGCGCCAGCTGCGCCATGGTCTCGCCGCGGGCGTTCGCGATGGCGTTCAGCTTGCGGACCTTGCCCATCACGTCCTCCGTCACGCCGTTTGCGTTCAGGAACACGCAGGGGCTCGCCGCGCGGGAATCCGCAGGGATGCCGTTCAGGTAGCGGTCGGTCAGCAGGCCCTGCGCCAGGGGGGAGAACACCGCCGCGCCGATGCCGCGCTCCAGCAGCACGTCGCACAGGGAGGGCTCGCCGTTTTCCACCCAGCGGTCCAGCATGTTGTAGCGCGGCTGATGGATCGTCAGCGGAACGCCCATGCCCTCGAGGATGTCGGCGGCCTTCGCGGTCATTTCGGCAGAGTAGTTCGACACGCCCACGTACAGCGCCTTGCCCTGGCGGACGATGTCAGCCAGCGCGCCCATGGTCTCTTCCAGGGGCGTGTTGGGGTCGGGACGGTGGTGGTAATAGATGTCCACATAGTCCAGCTTCATGCGCTTCAGGCTCTGGTCGAGGCTGCTGACGAGGTACTTGCGGCTGCCCCAGTCGCCGTAGGGGCCTGCCCACATGGTGTAGCCGGCCTTGGTGGTGACGATCATTTCGTCGCGGTGGGCGCGCAGGTCGCTGTCCAGCACGCGGCCGAAGGTCTCCTCGGCGCTGCCGGGCAGGGGACCGTAGTTGTTCGCCAGGTCGAAGTGCGTCACGCCCAGGTCAAAGGCGGTCAGCAGCATCTGCCGGGCATTCTCGTGCACGTTGACGGAGCCGAAGTTGTTCCACAGGCCCAGGGACACGCGGGGCAGCTTCAGACCGGAGTTGCCGCAGCGGCGGTACTCCATCTTGTCGTAGCGGGTGTCGACGGGGGCGTAGAAGCCGGGGGCGGGGTAGGAATTTGCCATGATATACCTCCTTCATATGTGTGTCAGAAGTTGAAACAGGGGCAGTCCCGGTATTCCTCCGGGAAATTTCGCGGGTTGATCAGGCCGAGGTTCGCGACGAAAACGCAGGGCGTATCGCGGAATTCGTGGTGATTGAGCCACGCCACGAAGTCTTGCTCGTTGAAGCAATAGCCGATCTGCGAACCCATTCTGCGGCGCAGGTGTTTGGCCTGCCTGCTTTCCTTCATCCAGTTGTAGAACAGATCGACGTACTTTTCGGGATGGTCGGCCACGTCGTCGGGAACGAGGTAGACCAGCCGGTCGCCGTCTGCGCTGAGGATCAGGTGTTTCACGGGGCGTCTCCTTATTTGTAGATCAGGAATTCGCATTCAAGCCGGCCGTTGTACAGCCGGCGCTTCTTGTCGGCCTTTTTGCCGAAGGCGCGCTCGAACATCGGGTCGGAGGAGATGGCGCACAGGCTCCAGCCGGGGTGGCGCTGAAGGAGCTTGTGCATTTCGCGGTAGAGCTTCTGGCAGGAGTTGCGGTCGGAGAGGCGCTCGCCGTAGGGCGGGTTGCACAGGAACACGCCCGGCTCGCCCGTGAGCTGCAGCTGCTGCAGGGACACGTTGGTCAGCTCGATCTTCCCGGCAAGCCCCGCCTGCTTCACATGGCGGCTGGCCAGGTCAAGGGTGCCCGGGTCGATGTCGGAGCCGCTGATATCATGGATGCGGTCCGGCTCGAAGTCGAAGCGGCACTGCCGGCGGAGCTCCTCGCATTCCTTTTGCGGATAAAAGCCGAACTGCTCCATTGCGAAGTGCCGCGTCAGCCCCGGTGCGCGGTGTCCCTGGCGGAAGGCGGCCTCGATCAGCAGCGTGCCCGTGCCGCAGCAGGGGTCGTGCAGCCGCATTCCCGGCCGCCACGTGGACAGCTCGACCAGCGTCGCCGCGAGGGTCTCGCGCAGGGGCGCCTCGCCGTTCCAGGTGCGGTAGCCGCGCCGGTTCAGCGCCTCGCCCGAGGTGTCCAGCGTCAGGCGCGCCACGTCCTGATGCAGGCCGATCTCGATGGGGTAGGGCGTGCCGGTCTCCGGAAACAGACTTCGCCCTGTTTTGTTCTTCAGTCGCTCGATGATGGCCTTCTTGGTGATCGCCTGGCAGTCGCGGATGGACATCAGCTGGCTGCGGGCGCACTTGCCGGACACGTTGATCTTCGCGTCGTGGGGCAGGAGATGCTCCCACTCGAAGGCCTTGACGAACTGGAACAGCTCCTCAAAGGTGCGGCATTCCCTCTCCGCCAGCACGATCAGCACGCGGTCGGCGCAGCGCAGCCGGAGGTTGCACAGAAAGGCGTCCGTGATGCTGCCGCGGAAGCGCGCGCCGCCGATCTCGCCCCTGACGTCCTTCATGCCCAGCCGCTTCAGCTCCGCCGCGACCACGCCCTCCAGCCCGAAGGCCGCCGTGGCCAGCATCGTCATGTCAGTGAAATTCATCCCTGTCCCTCTTTCATATGTTCTGCTCCTATCATACCCTATCGGCGGGCAAAAGTCAAAAGGAATCGCAAAAACCTACCATAAATAGCGCGAAATTCAGGGGAAAACGCTTGCATCTGCACCGAATGTGTGTTAAACTATTACGCGTGCGTAATGAAGATCGCATGGATTGGGCGCGTGTGCGCCCGTGATGAGAGTTCAGGAGGGAAACCAAAATGACCACCTATGAGAAGATTGCAAGCAACAAGGCCAAGCTGACCTTCGTTGTTCCCGGTGAGGAGTTCGAGGCCGCGATGAACAAGGCCTATCTGCAGAACCGCGGCAAGATCAATGTGCCCGGCTTCCGCAAGGGCAAGGCTCCCCGCATGGTGATCGAGAATATGTACGGCAAGTTCGTTTTCGTCGAGGACGCGATGGATATCGTCTTCCCCGAGATGTACGAGGCCGCCATCAAGGAAAACGAGCTCAAGCCCGTTGACCGCCCCGAGATGACCGACATGGGCGAGTACAAGCCCGGCCAGGACATGACCTTCACCGTCGAGGTGTTCGTCCGTCCCGACGTGACCCTGGGCGAGTACAAGAACCTGACCGTCGAGGTCGCCCCCAAGCATGAGGTGGACGAGGTCGAGGTCGAGGAGCGCATCAAGCAGGACCAGCAGAAGGGCGCCCGTACCATCGAAGTGACCGACCGCACCGTCGATTACAATGACACCGTCAACCTGGACTACGCCGGCACTGTGGACGGCGTTGCCTTCGAGGGCGGCACTGCGCAGGCCCAGACCCTGACCATCGGCTCCGGCCAGTTCATCCCCGGCTTCGAAGAGCAGATGGTCGGCATGGCCATTGGCGAGGAGAAGGACCTGCAGGTCAAGTTCCCCGAGCAGTACCACTCCGAGCAGCTGGCCGGCGCTGACGCTGTGTTCCACGTCAAGGTCAACAGCATCACTGTGACCGAGCTGCCCGAGCTGGACGACGATTTCGCCCAGGACAACGGCTTCGATACCTTCGACGCCTACAAGGCCGACGTGGAGAAGCAGCTGAACGAGCGCGCCGAGACCAACTACAACGTCACCATCGAGAACGCCCTGATCGAGGCGGCCGTGGCCAATGCCGAGGCTGACATCCCCGAGGCGATGATCGCGGAGCAGACCAACTACATCCTGCGCGACATGGAGTACCGCATGATGTACCAGGGCCTGCGCATGGAGGACTACCTGAAGTACACCGGCCAGACCCGCGAGGCGCTGGCGGAGCAGTACAAGGGCGAGGCTGAGAAGCGCGTGAAGATTGAGCTGGTGCTGGAGGCCATCCGCAAGGCGGAGGGTCTGGAGCCCACCGAGGAAGAGGTCGACGAGCAGACCGCCAAGCAGGCGGAGCGCATGGGCCAGGAGCTGGAAGCCTTCAAGGCCGGCCTGACCGACGAGCAGCGTTCCTACCTGACCGACACCGCCGCCATCCAGAAGGTCTGCGACCTGCTGAAGGCCGGTGCCACCGTCAACGTCAAGGCCGAAGCCGAGGACGAGGACGCCGAATAATCACATATCTGTGCGCGGGGGATGAAACGCAGGGAGTTGATCCTGCTGCGGGTGTCTCCCGCGCCCTTTTATGATTTTTGTGCCGCCGGAGCATGCGGCCCCGGCATATCCGCAGCCCGCGCTGCATATGATGTTCGGGAGGGGCGGAATCGCCCTGCGCATGTACGTTGACACATGGGAGGCGCCGCAGGGCACTCCCCGGAAGCGACCAAGGAATACAGGAGGAAAGACAATGCCGCTGATTCCCTATGTGGTGGAGCAGACCAACCGTGGCGAGCGCTCCTATGATATTTATTCCCGTTTGCTGAAGGACCGCATCATCTTCCTCGGCGGCGAGATCGACGACGACGTGGCCAACACCGTCGTGGCGCAGCTGCTGTTCCTGGAGATGGAGGATCCGGATGCGGACATCTGCCTGTACATCAACAGCCCCGGCGGCTCCGTCACCGCGGGCATGGCGATCTACGACACCATGCAGTACATCAAGCCCCAGGTGCGCACGGTGTGCATCGGCATGGCGGCGTCCATGGGCGCGTTCCTGCTCATGGCGGGCCAGAAGGGCAAGCGCTGCGCCCTGCCCAACAGCGAGGTCATGATCCATCAGCCGCTGGGCGGCGCGCAGGGTCAGGCGACCGACGTGGCCATCCGCGCCGAGTGGCTGGTGAAGACGAAGGAAAAGATGATCCGCATGAAGGCCGAAATGACCGGACAGCCCGAAGAGGTCATCCGCCGCGATCTGGAGCGCGACCACTTCCTCTCTGCGGAGGAGGCGCTCTCCTACGGCATCATCGATGAGATCATCGAGCCCCGGCAGAAGACCGGCAAGTGATCCGCCCGGCGGAAGAAGTTGTGAGGTAGACCAATGTCCAATGATAACAACATGACGCCCCCCCGGCTGAACATCCAGCGCTGCAGCTTCTGCGGCAAGCCCCATGACCAGGTGCGGCGCTTCGTGGTCGGCCCGGATGTGGGCATCTGCAACGAGTGCATCCTGCTGTGCCAGGAGATCATCTCGCAGGATATGCCCCTGGCGCCCGACGGCAGCGGCTCCGGCAAGCTGCCCACGCCTGCGGAGATGAAGGCGGTGCTCGACCAGTATGTCGTGGGGCAGGAGCAGCCCAAGCGCGCCCTGTGCGTGGCGGTGTACAACCACTACAAGCGCATCAACCAGCTGACCGGCCGCGACGACGTGGAGCTGCAGAAGTCCAACATCCTCATGGTCGGCCCCACCGGCTGCGGCAAGACCTTCCTGGCGCAGACGCTGGCGCGCATCTTGAACGTGCCCTTCGCCATCGCCGACGCCACCAGCCTCACCGAGGCCGGCTACGTGGGCGAGGACGTGGAGAACATCCTCCTGCGCCTCATTCAGGCGGCGGACTATGACATCGAGCTGGCGCAGCGCGGCATCATCTATATCGACGAGATCGACAAGATCGCCCGCAAGTCCGAGAATCCCTCCATCACCCGCGACGTATCGGGCGAGGGCGTGCAGCAGGCGCTGCTGAAGATCCTCGAGGGCACTGTTGCCTCCGTGCCTCCGCAGGGCGGCCGCAAGCATCCCCATCAGGACCTGCTGCAGATCGACACCACGAACATCCTCTTCATCTGCGGCGGCGCCTTCGACGGCATCGTGCCGATCATCGAGAGCCGCACGGGCAAGAAGAACCTCGGCTTTGGCGCGGAGGTGCGCTCCAGCCGCGACCCCAACGTCTCCAAGGCCCTGCGAGACATGCGGCCCGAGGATCTGACGAAGTTTGGTCTGATCCCCGAGTTCGTGGGTCGTCTGCCCATCACAGTCACCCTGGACGCGCTGGATGAGGATGCGCTGGTGCAGATCCTCACTGAGCCGAAGAACGCCCTGTGCAAGCAGTATCAGAAGCTGCTCGGCCTGGACGGCATCGAGCTGACCTTCGAGGAGGATGCCGTGCGCGCCATCGCCCGTCAGGCGATCGAACGCAAGTGCGGTGCCCGCGGCCTTCGCGCGATCATCGAGAACGTGATGCTGGACACCATGTTCGAGCTGCCCAGCATGCATGAGGTGAACGCCTGCGTCATCACCGAAAAGTCCGTGAGCGGCGAGGAAAAGCCCCTGCTGAAGAACGGTTTGCGCCAGAAGCCCGGCCGTTCCCGCCGCAAGAAGGCGGAGAATGGCGGCTTTGACCTGAGCGTCGAGCCCGGTGTGTGCTGACGGATTCCCAAGAAAGAATTGCGTCCCGATTCCGCGATGGAACCGGGACGCTTTTTTTCTCCTGACAGTGGTGCGGCGCGGCGGAAGGCTCAGGCACGGAGGCGTTTCGGAGTGCGAGTCTTGCCGGGTGTTGCGGATTCAAGATATTGTGGTATGCGGACGAGGGACAATCGGATACAGCTGCATATTGCGGTGAGCTGATCGACGGCATGCGTCCGGAACGGCAGCTGCGGAGGCGCGGCAGCATCAAAAGCCCGGCGGCTGGACATACTTGGCGCAGGAATGAACGGAGGGAGGCCTGTCATGTTCAGCATCATCCTGCTGGTCATCCAGCTGACGGTGACCATCGTCATCGGCGTCTACTTTTTGCGGCAGCTCCGGGAGCAGAAGCGCACGGAGCCTGCGGTGCGCAGCCACAGCAGCCGCGAGCTGGAGAAGCTCAATCGCCTGCGCGCCATCCGCCTGTCCGAGCCGCTGGCCGAGCGCGTCCGGCCGTCGGCCTTTTCGGAGGTGATCGGGCAGGAGGACGGCATCCGCTCCCTCAAGGCGATCCTTTGCGGGGCGAATCCGCAGCATGTCATCATCTACGGCCCGCCGGGCGTGGGCAAGACCTGTGCGGCGCGGCTGGTGCTGGAGGCGGCGCGGGAATCCGAGGGCACGCCCTTCCGAAAGGATGCGCCCTTCGTGGAGGTGGATGCGACCTGCGTGCGCTTTGACGAGCGCGCCATCGCCGATCCGCTTATCGGCAGCGTGCACGATCCCATCTATCAGGGCGCAGGCCCGCTGGGGACGCAGGGCGTGCCGCAGCCCAAGCCCGGCGCGGTGACGAAGGCGCACGGCGGCGTGCTGTTCCTGGACGAGATCGGCGAACTGCATCCGGTGCAGATGAACAAGCTCCTCAAGGTGCTGGAGGACCGAAAGGTCATGCTGGAAAGCGCGTACTACGATCCGGACGACACGGCAGTTCCGCGCCACATCCACGAGATCTTCCGCTGCGGCCTGCCTGCTGATTTCCGCCTCATCGGCGCGACGACCCGCAGCCCCTCGGAGATCAGCCCCGCGCTGCGCTCCCGGTGTATGGAGATCTACTTCCGCGCCCTGACGGCGGAGGAGATCGCGGACGTGGCAGAGGGCGCTGCCGGCCGTGCCGGGTACGCCATGGACCGGCGCGAGGCGCAGACCATCGGCCGCTATGCCGAGTGCGGGCGCGACGCGGTCAACATCGTGCAGATGTGCGCGGGGCTGGCGCAGATGGAGGGCCGGCGGGAGATCACGGCGGAGGACGTCTGCTGGGTCGTGCAGAGCGGCCACTACGCCGTCCGCCCTCCGCAGCAGGCGGATACGGCCAGCCGGGTCGGCTGCGTCCACGGGCTGGCGGTGTACGGCAGCCATCAGGGGGCGCTGCTGGAGATCGAGGCGGTCGTGACGCCGGGCGAGGGCCGCGTGACGGTCACGGGCATCGTCGAGGAGGAGGAGCTGGGGCAGGAGGGGCACCGCATGCGCCGCAAGTCGACAGCCCGCGGCTCTGCGGAGAACGTCCGCACGCTGCTGGACGATATGGGATATCCCCTCGGGCAGCGCAACCTGCACATCAACTTCCCCGGCGGCGCGCCGGTGGACGGCCCCTCTGCGGGCGCGGCGATGACGCTGGTGGCGCTCAGCGCGATCACCGGGCGGCCGGTGGACGGTAATTGCGCAGTCACGGGCGAGATCTCCGTGCAGGGGAATATCAAGGCGGTCGGCGGCGTGCCCTCCAAGGTGGAGGCGGCGAAGCTGGCGGGGCTCAGCCGGGTGTTCGTCCCGGCGGACAATCTCGCGGAGACCGCTCACATCAGCGGCATCGAGGTCATCCCGGCATCGACGCTACGGGAGGTCATGGCGGGGATGCTGCTGCCGGCGGCGGAGGATGCGCCCGACCAGATGCCGCTCCGGACTCCTGCGGAGCCCCTTCCTGCCGCCGCGCAGGGCGAGCTGCTGCTCCCTGTGGTCACTGCGAGCGCCGCCGGAGGGAAATAAGAGCGTTTTCTGTATAATAATGTAGGAAACACGCTTGCAAAAAGGCGGCAAATATGTATACTATATGCTTGCCGGATGCTGCGGTTTCCGGTCTGCTTTGCTATGGCTGAATCCGGAAGGATGGGCGAATGTCTGTTCTTCTGTTTGGCGGGGAACGGCCCGCCGGTTATGATCATCAGGAGGGTATATGGCAAGAAAGAAAGCAACGGTCAGCATGCCTGTGCTGGCTCTGAGGGGACTGATGGTGTTCCCGCATATGGTGCTGCACTTCGATGTGGGACGCAGCAAGTCGGTCGCCGCGCTGGAAGAGGCGATGATGAGCGACCAGAAGGTGTTCCTCGTCGCGCAGCAGGATGTGGATATCGAGGATCCTGCGGTGGAGGATCTGTGCCGGATCGGCACGGTGGCGAATATCAAACAGGTGATGAACCTGCCCGGGGACAGCCTGCGGGTGCTGGTGGAGGGCGAGAAGCGCGCCGAGCTGGTGACGATCACGCAGGAGGAGCCCTTCCTGATGGGCAGCATCCGCCGCATCGAGGACACCTGCACGGCTTCGGAGCTGGAGCTGCAGGCGCTGGTGCGGGCGACGAAGGATTATTTCGAGGAGTATGGCCGCGCAAGCCAGCGCGTGTCGCAGGAGACGGTCGCCTCCATCCGCGATGTGGATGCGGCGGACCAGATCGCCGATATCATCGCAGCGAACGTCCTCAACCGCCTGGAGGACCGGCAGCGCATCCTGGAGGAGGCGGACGTCAGCCGCCGTCTGGATGCCCTGTGCGCCATCCTGGCCAGGGAGATCGAGCTGGTGGGCGTGGAAAAGCAGGTGCAGGCGCGCATCAAGAAGCAGATCGAGAAGAACCAGAAGGATTACTACCTGCGCGAGCAGATCAAGGCCATCCAGACGGAGCTGGGCGACACGGAAGCCACCGATGTGGAGGAGCTGCGCGAAAGGATGCAGCGCACGCCGCTGAACGAGGAAGCCCGCCAGCGCGTGGAGAAGGAGCTGGATCGCCTGAGCCGGATGGCTCCCGGCACGCCCGAGGTCGGCATGGCGCGCACCTACATCGAATGGATCCTCGACCTGCCCTGGGGCAAGTCGACCCCGGACAACCTGGACCTGAAGCGCGCGCGCAAGGTGCTGGCGCAGGATCATTACGGCCTGGAAAAGGTCAAGGAGCGCATCGTCGAGTACCTCGCCGTGCTGCGGATGAAGCAGGACATGAAGGGCCCGATCCTGTGCTTCGTCGGCCCTCCAGGCGTGGGCAAGACCTCCATCGTCCGGGCGATTGCCAAGGCGGTGGGGCGCAAGTTCGTGCAGATGTCCCTGGGCGGCGTGCGCGATGAGGCGGAGATCCGCGGTCATCGCCGGACGTACCTGGGCGCGATCCCCGGCCGCATCATCTCCGGCCTCAAGCAGGCGGGCACGATGAACCCGGTCTTCCTCTTTGACGAGATCGACAAGATGAGCCACGACTATCGCGGCGATCCGGCGTCCTGCCTGCTGGAGGTGCTGGACGGCGAGCAGAACGACGCCTTCCGCGATCATTACCTGGAGCTGCCCTTCGACCTGAGCCGCGTGATGTTCATCACCACCGCCAACAGCGTCGATACGATCCCCGGCCCGCTGCTGGACCGCATGGAGATCATCGAGGTGCCCTCCTACACCGAGGAGGAAAAGCTGCAAATCACCAAGCGCCACCTGCTGCCCAAGCAGATCGAGGCTCACGGCCTGCAGCCCAGGACCGTCCGCATGACGGACAAGGTGCTGCGCCAGCTGATCGAGGGCTATACCCGCGAGGCCGGCGTGCGCACGCTGGAGCGCACGGTCGCCAAGGTCGTACGCAAGGCGGCGGTCACCATGCTGGACGACGGCGTGGAGGAGGTCGCGGTGAACCCGGAGGTGCTGCGCAAGTATCTGGGCGCTGCGCGCTTCACCAGAGAAATGCCGGAGAAGGAGCCTCGCGTGGGCGTCGTCAACGGCCTGGCTTACACGAGCGTGGGCGGCGAAATGTTGGAGGTCGAGTGCCTGACCATGCCCGGCAAGGGTGGTTTGCGCCTGACGGGCAAGCTGGGCGACGTGATGAAGGAATCCGCCGAGGCGGCCTTCACGTGGGTGCGCGCGCACTCCCGTGAGCTGGGGCTGGCGGACGATTTCTACAAGGATCTGGACATCCACATCCACGTGCCCGAGGGCGCGGTGCCCAAGGACGGCCCCTCCGCGGGCGTGACGATGACGACGGCGCTGGTGTCCGTGCTGACGGGCATCGCCGTGCGGCAGGACGTCGCGATGACGGGCGAGATCACGCTGCGCGGCCGCGTGCTGCCCATCGGCGGCCTGAAGGAAAAGACGCTGGCGGCCTACCGCGCGGGCATTACCACGCTGGTGATCCCCAAAGAAAACGAAAAGGACCTCGAGGAGGTCCCGTCGTATGTGCTCAGCCAGTTCCGCGTTGTGACGGCGGAGACGATCGACACCGTCCTCAAGACCGCGCTGGTCAGCCTCCCGGGTGCGAAGGCGTAACAGACAAGGAGAATTACAGTGGAAATCAAGCAAGCAGAGTTTGTCACCTCCATGGCCAGCTACGGCAATTTCGCCGGCAAGGGCCTGGCGCAGATCGCCGTGGCGGGCAAGTCCAACGTCGGCAAGTCCAGCCTCATCAACAAGCTGTGCAACCGCAACAAGCTGGCCAAAACCTCCGCCACCCCCGGCAAGACCAAGCTGATCAACGTGTTCCTGCTCAACCGCAGCTTCCACCTGATCGACCTGCCCGGCTACGGCTTCGCCAAGGTGGACAAGCAGGAGAAGGCCCGCTGGGGCAAGATGATGCAGGATTACTTCGAGCAGGCGGAGGAGCTGCGCCATGTGTTCTGCCTGGTGGATATCCGCCATGAGCCCACGCAGGACGACATCAACATGAACAGCTTCCTGCGCCAGGTCGGCATCCCCTTCACCGTCATCGCCACCAAGGCGGACAAGATCAGCCGCGCTGCCCGTTCCAAGCAGCTGGCGCCCATCTGCCGCGCGCTGATGGTGCAGCCCTGGGAGGTCATCTGCTGGTCCTCGGAGGACGGCACCGGCCGCGACAAGGTGCAGGAGCTCCTCGATCAGGTCCTCGCAGACCCGGTGGAGGAAGAGGAAACGCCCTCCATGGAGGAGCTGGAGGAAGGCGCGCCCATCCGCTGGGAGGACGCCTGACACCTTCTGCCCGGCGGCGCATATCCTTCCAGCGAGGAGGGAATGCCCATGCGGAGCGATCCATACAGTGTTCATATTCCTGCGCTATCATTGCCTGAAGCGTCGATGCTGCCTGCGAAGGAGCATGTGGATGACGGTGGACGGCCTGTGGATAACCTTCCAGCCCATCCGCTGCTAAGGTATCTGCAAGCCCGGCGCCCCACTCTATCACGCGAGCGCACCCCCAAAGGAGCAGCCCTGCCGCATCGCGAAAAGGGGTTCTCAGGGGTGTAACACCCCTGAGCGGGGTGCAGGGGCAGCGCCCCTGCTCATCGGGCGAAGATCTGCGTGGCGTACACGAAGCCGTTGGCGTCGTAGCAGACGCCCACGCCGACCCGGTCCCAGACGGCGGAGAGGATGTTGCGCCGGTGTCCTTCGGAGGACATGAAGGCAGCCTGCGCCTTTTCGACCGTCGCGTGGTGGGCGATGTTCTCGCCGCAGCCGAGGAATTCATACCCGAAACGCTCCAGCATCTGCCGCGCCCTGCCGTAGGTGGGGGACTCGTGGGCGAAGTAGCCCCGGTCGCGCATGTCCTCGGATTTGATGCGGGCGATGCGCGAAAGCTCGGGGTCTGCCGCGAGAGGCGCAAGTCCGTGGGCCTGGCGGTCAAGATTGATCAAATTCATCAGCTTTTCCTCTTGCAATGAGAGGGAATGCGTAGTATAATCATCAGCCGTAGAAGGGTCCTGCCTGCCGGGAACCCGGACTGCTGCTCCGGCGGCAGAAAGGGGTGTGCCGGTGGGGATGGATGATGCATTTGTGGCGGCATAAGCCCTCCTGGTGGAGGAAAGGATGCTGCCGGGGGAGATTCGTCCCTCTCCGGTGGGGATGACGTGCGCTTTGGTGGCGATCAGCGCCAACAGCAACAGCGCTGCGAATCTTTTGAACATGTGCTGAACCTCCGGATGTATTACGGTTGTGTGAATGACCGTGAGCAAATCGTAATACAAATCCGCCCTTCCGGTCAAGGAAATTGCCATCAGGCTTCCATGGAAACCTTTACCACACGATGAGCCGGTCGATCCGGATCGAATATTTAGGAGGAATCCTCAATGATGTTTGCCAAGTGTCCCCGTTGCGATCTGAACTACATCACGGCCAACGAGCGCTACTGCAAGGTCTGCATGCGCGAGATGAAGGGCGACGCCGCACAGGACGAGATCGAGATGTGCAGCGTTTGCAGCGAGAATCCCGCGCTGCCGGGCCGTGACATCTGCCTGTTCTGCCTGAAGGAGATGAGCGGTCAGGCCTCTGCCTCCGCTGCCCACGACAGCAGCACGGACAGCGAGGAGACGGTGGATCCGCGCTCGATCACCTCCATGGACGACGTGTCCTCCATGGACGAGATCCCCGAGGTGGACAACGACATCCCCGCGGGCGAGTTCGAGCAGATGGCGGGCGAGATGTCCTCGCTGGAGAGCATGCGCGAGGAAGAAGCCGACGACGATGACGACGAGGACGAGGACGAGATCTGAGTGATGACGTCCTGCGGAAAGGCCGCGCGGCAGGGAGGGAATGACGCATGAGGATCTTTGCCATCAGCGACCTCCACCTGCCCGGCGGCGACGACAAGCCCATGGACGTCTTCGGCGACCACTGGGCGGGGCATTTCGAGCGCATCTGCGAGGACTGGCGGGCCAAGGTTGCGCCGGAGGATACGGTGCTGATCGCCGGTGATGTCTCCTGGGCGATGCAGTTGGCCGACGCGGTCCCGGACCTGCAGGCCATCGGTGCTCTGCCCGGCCGCAAGCTCCTGATCAAGGGCAACCACGAGTACTGGTGGAGCACCCTCAAGCAGGTGCGCGCCGTTCTGCCGCAGGGGATGGAGGCCATCCAGCACACGGCGGTGGATCTGGGCCCGGCGGTGGTGTGCGGCACGCGCGGCTGGTCTTTTCCGGTGGCGGGCGATCCGTTCAGCGCGGAGGATCAGCGGGTCCTCAGCCGGGAACTGATCCGGCTGGAGCTGGCGCTGCAGGCGGCGGTCAGGGTCGCGGACGGAAGGCCGATCATCGTCATGCTGCACTATCCGCCCCTGTATGACCAGGTGCGCGATACGCCCTTCACACAGCTGATCGCCAGGTATCCGGTGCACACGGTCGTCTATGGACACCTGCACGGCCAGGCGGTCCATGCCGGCTTCAATGGCGAGCATGAGGGCGTCCGCTACATGCTGACCTCCTGCGACAGCCTCCGTTTCTCTTTGGCAGAGGTTCCTTTGCAAGCGTAAAAGATTACAAAAAGATTGCGGAAATTCAAAAGGTTTGCGCGGAAAAACAGATAAATGTCACAAAACACACCCGAACATGTGTCGGGTGTGTTTTTTTGTACCATCAATTGCGTGTGCTATGTTGCCGAACACAATATATTGTGCTTCGTGTTACGGAAAAGAAAAAATATGATGAAAACGTGTAACAAATGAACCGGCAAAACTTCTTTCAAGGAATTTGAAAATTCTCTTGCTTTATCGCGCAAAGTGGGATAAGATGATAAAGAGTGGTTTTTGAACCCTATTTTATGAATTTTGTGGGGGTGATGGTGGGTGTCTGAACAGGATACGAAGATGGCAGACCTGTCTGCACCCGCCGGGCAGACGGTCTCCGAGGAGGATCGCCTCCTGCTGGAGAAGTACAGCCGCACCTTCACGGGTACCTTTGCCCATACGCTGGACAGCAAGGGCCGCATGGTCATCCCGCTGGCCTTCCGCGATATGCTGGGCAAGGTGTTCACCATCACGCCGTCCTTTGACTTCAAGTCGATCGCCGTGTACCCGGAGATCGCCTACGTGCGCATGCGCGAGCGCCATGCGAAGACCTATCAGGAGCAGGGCAAGAGCGAGATCCTCGATTACCTGCAGTGGCTGGACGCCTACACCTTCCGCGCGCAGGAATGCGACGGACAGGGCCGCGTGCTGCTTCCGGCGAGGCTCCGCCAGATCATCCTCGGCGAGGACAAGGATGTGGACATCATGGGCTCCGGCGACCACCTGCGCATTGCCGCCCGCGTCAAGTGCGACGAGCAGCTGGCCAGCTTCATGGCGAATATCGGTAATATCCTCAGCGCGATGAATAGCCGCTGATCTGCGCGGCATAGATATAATCTGCACGTTCCCGGATGATCAGGAATGGATGGACAGGAGGAAGAATAGACTATGGTGAGCGCACATTTCAGCGGCATGCACCGCCACACACGCCCGGCTGCCTATGCGGACAAGCGGATGAAGCGCCGCGCAGTGAAGAGCAGCCGTCCGGGCGCCTATGGCTTCTCCTTCACGGGGGAATTCCCGGAGGCGGGTTCCTGGCAGCCTGTGGAGGCGACGGAGCGCCGCCGCCGCTATGCCGTGCCCAGCGGCCAGACCGGCAGCTACCGCGCCGTTGGCAGCGAAGGCACCATGCGCATCCCTGTCATCAACCGCTACGGCATCCGCCTGGGTCCGGCGATGATCATCCTGTTCATGGTGGCTGTGCTGCTGGCGGGCGTGATCGTGTGGCAGGTGTCGGAGAATACGCGCATGTCCAAGATGCTCTCCGCACAGCTGGAGCGAATGGATTCCCTGGCCGTGGAGACCAACACGACCCTCAATGAGATCACCATCCAGTCCAGCGGCGTGAACATCCGTCAGGAGGCGACGCGCATCGGTCTGATGAATTCCCGCGGCGTGGTGACAGAATACCTCGAGGTGCCGGAGGATGCGCTGTTCGCGCCCGGCACGGCCAGCAGCTCTGCTGATCTGGCGTCCGTCTGGGGACGGTAATATCGCAATGAACAAGCTGGGGGACTGAAGGCGTTTCAGTTCCCCGTTTGGAATATGTGCAGCCCGTTGCGGCTGCCGCGCGATCAGGAGGACGGGAGATGCATCCTGAACTGCTGGTACGCAAGAGGATCTGGCTGATGACGCTGGTGCTGGCGGGGCTGTTCCTGCTGGTCATTGGCCGCATCGCCATGCTGACCATCCGGGATGCGGAGGCGCTGACCCAGCGGGGCGTCGATCAATGGACGAAAGAAGGCGTGATCACCGCCAGGCGCGGCAGCATCATCGACCTGAACGACCGGCCGCTGGTGTTGTCGGCCACGTCGTACATCGTGACGGCGGATCCGCGGCTGGTGCCGGATGCGGAGCGGTTTCTGGAGACGCTATCGCCCGTGCTGCCCCTGGACAGGGAATCGGCGCTGAAGAAGCTGTCGGACAGGACGAAGGGCTCGGTGATCCTCAAGCGGCAGGTGCGCAGGAACGTCGTGGATGCGCTGCGGCAGCTGAAGGCGGAAGCGCCGGAGGAGGCCGGGCTGAAGGCGCTGTCCTTCGATGAGGACACGAGCCGGTATTACCCTTATGGCGCGCTGCTGACGCAGGTGCTGGGGCTGACCACCGTGGACAGCGAGGGGCAGTCCGGGCTGGAATCCCGGTATGAATCGGTTCTGGCCGGCACGGAGGGCAGCTACCTGCGGCAGGTGGACGCCCGCAACCGCGTCATCGCCGGGACAGAGGGTTGGTACATCCCGTCCCGGCAGGGCAGCACGCTGAAGCTGACGGTGGACGTGACCATCCAGGAGATCGTCGAAAAGGCGATGCGCGAGTGCATCGAGGTCAACGAGGCCGCTTCTGTGATGTGCATCGTGACGGACGTGCGCACCGGCGGCGTGCTGGCCATGTGCGTAAAGCCCGACTACGACCCGAACGAGCCTCCGCGCAGCGACGTGGCGGCCCTGACGGACATGATGCGCATCTCGACCATTTCGGATGTGTACGAGCCGGGCAGTACCTTCAAGATCCTCACTGCCGCGGCGGCGCTGGACAGCGGCGTGACCACCCCGGAGGACAGTTTCCACTGCTCCGCGAAGATCACCGTGGACGGCGACACCATCCGCTGCTGGGGCGCGGCGCACGGCGCGGAAACGATGGCCGACGGGCTGAAAAACAGCTGCAATCCCGTCTTTGTGGAGCTGGCGCTCCGCATGGGGACGGATACCTTTTACAGATACCTGACCGCCTTCGGGCTGGGAAAGAAAACGGGCATCGACCTGCCGGGCGAATCGGCGGGCATCATGATCGGCTCCCGATATGTCAAGCGCGTCGATCTGGCGCGCATCGGCTTCGGCCAGTCGGTGGCCGTCACGCCCATCCAGCTGGTCATGGCGTGCAACGCGGCCATCAACGGCGGCAAGCTGATGAAGCCCTACATCGTCTCGGAGATTCGGACGGAGCAGGGCGATACCCTCCAGCGCTTCAACCCGACCGTGGTCGCCACGCCCATCCGCCCCGAAACCAGCCAAACGCTGCGGGGCCTGCTGGAGAACGTGGTGGAGAACGGCGGCGGCAAGAACGCCTACATCGAGGGCTACCGCATCGGCGGCAAGACCGGCACCGCACAGGTGTACCGGGACGGACGCATCGTTTCGGACGTGCACATCGGCTCCTTCTACGGCTTCGCCCCGGCGGACGATCCCCTCGTCAGCGTGCTGGTGGTGGTCCGGGAGGCGCAGGTGCCCGTCGATTACGGCGGAACGACCGCGGCGCCCTTTGCGCGGCAGATCCTGTCGGAGACGCTGGCGCTGCTGGGGGTAAAGCCCTCGGGGGAGGAAATTTCCGGGGAAGTTTTGGTTCCGGGGGTCCTGGGCTTGACGATTTCCGATGCAAGGCGTACACTTGCAGAAGCAGGACTGAACATGCTGGACGACGGCGCATCGACCGTTGTGCTGGACCAGCTGCCGCCGGAGGGCGCGTCGCTGGTCAGGGGCGGGCATGTGATGGTATACACGGCGTCCTCGGCGTCCATCACGCCTGAGGAGCTGGTCTGCGTGCCGGACCTGACCGGCATGAGCGATGTGGACTGTGCCCGGCTGCTGCGGCAGCGGGGATTACTGATATCCATGGCGGGGAGCGGCCTGTGCGAGCGGCAGAGCCCCGCCGCGGGAGAATACGTACAGCCGGGAACGAGCGTCCATGTGACGCTGTCCGGCTATGAACCATAGCCTTGCCGGCGCGGCATGCGCGGGCGGGGCGGATGAAGAGGAGAATGAACGATGCTGCTGCGGACACTGACAGAAAATATGCCTTACCTGACGGAAACGCGGGGAAATATAGACACGGAGATCCTGTCCGTGTGCTCCAACAGCCGGGAAAAGGTGGAGCAGGGCCTGTTCTTCTGCATTCCCGGCGCGCGCTTTGACGCCCACGACTATGCCCCCCAGGCGGTCGCCAACGGCTGCGTGGCGCTGGTGGTGGATCACTATGTGGACGTAGACGTGCCGCAGGTGAAGGTCACCAACGTGCGCGCGGCGATGTCCCGCATGGCGGCGGCCTTCTACGGCCATCCGGCGCATGGCATGCGCCTGGTCGGCGTGACCGGCACCAAGGGCAAGACCACCTCCACCTACATGATCAAGTCCATCGTGGAGACGGCGGGCCTCAAGTGCGGCCTGGTGGGCACCACGGGCAACATGATCGGCCAGAAGCGGATCGCCTCCAACTACACCACGCCCGACCCCATCGACCTGCAGCGCGATCTGCGTGCCATGGCGGACGAGGGCGTGCAGGTGGTCATCATGGAGGTCTCCGCCCATGCCATCGACATGTACCGCCTGGACGGCATGACCTTCGAGGTCGGCGCGTATACGAACCTTTCGCAGGATCATCTGGACTACTTCGGCACGATGGAGAAGTACTTCGAGTGCAAGAAGGAGTTCTTCACCCGCGGCATGGTCAGGAACGCCGTGCTCAATGTGGATGAGGAGACCAGCGCGGAGATCCTGCGCGACCTGGAGATCCCGCACCTGACCTTCGGTATCGCGGCGGCGGCGGATCTGTTCGCCCGCGACATCGAGATCACCGAGGACGGTGTGTCCTTCGACGTGAAGCTGCAGGGGATGCACGCCCTGCCCATCAATCTGCGCATGACCGGCATGTTCAACGTGTACAATGCCATCGCCGCCGCGTCCTGCGCGATGGTGCTGGGCATCTCCCATGAGGACATCAAGGCCGGCCTGGAGAAGATCGAGAACGTGCCCGGCCGCATTGAGATGCTGCCCACCGGCACGCCCTACCGCGTCATTCTGGACTACGCCCATGCGCCCGATGCGCTGGACAACATCCTCAAGACCTGCCGCACCTTCACCAAGGGCCGGCTGATCGCGCTGTTTGGCTGCGGCGGCGACCGTGACAAGGGCAAGCGCCCCATCATGGGCCGCATCGGCGGCGAGCTGGCGGATCTGTGCATCCTGACCAGCGACAACCCCCGCAACGAGGACCCCATGGCCATTCTCGCCGCCATCGAGGAGGGCATTAAGGAGACTGCCTGCCCCTATGTGGTGATCGAGAACCGCCGGGACGCCATCCGCCATGCGCTGGAGATCGGCAAGGCGGGCGATGTGATCGCCCTGTGCGGCAAGGGCCATGAGACCTATCAGGAGATCCGCGGCGTGAAGAACCCCTTTGACGAGAAGATCGTCGTGGCAGAGCTGCTGGAGGAGCTTCGCGCGGAATAAACACCAAAATACTGCAACAGGGAAGGTTATGAACCATGCTAAGGATGATTCTTGCACTGATCCTCTCCGCAGCCATCGTGCTGCTGACCGGCCCGCACTTCATTGCGTGGCTGCGCAAGCTGAAGCTGGGCCAGACGATCTATGAGCTGGGCCCGGAGTCCCATAAGAAAAAGCAGGGCACGCCCATCATGGGCGGTCTGTTCATCGCGCTGGGCTGCGTGGCGGCGTTCATCGTCGCCGGCGTGACCCTCGGTGCGTGGCAGCACATGCTGGCGCTGCTGTTCGTGGCGCTGGGCTCCATGGCCGTCGGCTTTGGCGATGACTGGATCAAGATGGTCAAGAAGCGCCACGAGGGCCTGACCCCCTGGCAGAAGATCAT
>SVGU01000028.1 GCA_015056155.1 Clostridiales bacterium | reverse complement strand
CGAACTGAAGCTGCTGTATGCGCAGTATCTGGAGCTGAAGTCCTTCGCCCAGTTCGGCAGCGATCTGGACGCGGACACCAAGGCCCGTCTGGCGCTGGGCGCCCGCATCGTCGAGGTGCTCAAGCAGAAGAAGAACGCCCCCATTCGCGTGGGCTGCCAGGTGGCGATCGTGTATGCGGTCATCCACGGCTACCTCAACGAGGTGGAGGTCAGCAAGGTCCAGGAGTGGGAGAACCGCATGTACGAAAAGATGGAAGCGGAGCATGAAGCGCTGCTGAACCGTCTGGAGAGCGGCCTGTTCACCGATGACGACGTGAAGGAACTGGAAGAGGCGCTTGCGTCCGTGCGGAGGTGACAGGGATGGGAGCCAACACCAAAGCCCTGAAAAACCGCATCCGTTCCGTTGATTCCACGCTGCACACCACCAGCGCCATGGGTCTGGTCGCATCGTCCAAAATGCGCCGCTCCAATGAGCGCATGCAGGGCGGACGGCAGTATGCCGCAGCCTTTGCGGACGTGGTGGATGTGCTGACGGCAAGCCCCGAATGCTCCGGCAGCCCCTACATGCGTCAGACGGACGGCAAGCGTACCCGTCTGATCGTCATCGCGGGCGACCGCGGTCTGGCAGGCGGCTACAACTCCAATGTGTTCCGCCTGACGGAGAGCATGGAGCGCGAGGCTGTCTATCCCATCGGCAAGCGTGCCTGCGACCGCTACCACGGCGAGTTCGTGTCCTCTGAGTATTTCACCGGCGCACAGGCGACGGCTCTGGCCAGGAAGCTGTGCCAGGAGTTCGTCAACGGCGAATATGACCGGCTGGGCATCGTCTACACGCGCTACGTCAGCATGCTGACGCAGGAAGCGGAGGTCAAGTGGGTGCTGCCCCTGACCCGCGCGGAAACGGCGGGTACCCTCAGCGTGGTGTTCGAGCCTGACGAGGAGACGATCCTCAATGCCACCGTGCCGGACTATATCGCCGGCATGCTGATGGCGCTGATCCGCGAGAGCTTCGCCAGCGAGGTCGCAGCGCGCCGCATGGCCATGGACAGCGCCGGCAAGAACGCCCGCGCGATGATCGACGACCTGCAGCTGCAGTACAACCGTGCCCGCCAGGGCGCCATCACGCAGGAGATCACCGAGATCGTCGCCGGCAGCGGCGCATAAAGTATTCTTGAACAAAGGAGGGGAATCCCTTTGGCGAATAACACGGGCAAGGTCGCGCAGGTCATGGGACCTGTCGTTGACGTCCGTTTTGACAAGGGCGGTCTGCCGCCCATCCATCAGGCGCTGACCGTCATGATCGGCGAGCGCAAGCTGACCTGTGAGGTCGCGCAGCATATCGGTGACAACACCGCCCGCTGCATTGCGATGGCCTCCACGGACGGTCTGCAGCGCGATTCCGTCGTGACCGATACCGGCGCGTCCATTTCCGTCCCCGTCGGCCGCCAGACCCTGGGCCGTATCTTCAACGTCCTGGGTGACGTGGTGGACAACGGCGAAGCGGTCGATGGCGAGCGCTGGGACATCCATCGTCCCGCTCCTGCCTATGAAGAGCTGGCGACGTCCACCGAGATCCTCGAGACCGGCATCAAGGTCATCGACCTGATCTGCCCCTATTCCAAGGGCGGCAAGATCGGTCTGTTCGGCGGCGCAGGCGTGGGCAAGACGGTTCTGATCATGGAGCTGATCAACAACATTGCCAAGCAGCACAACGGCCTGTCTGTCTTCACCGGCGTTGGCGAGCGTACCCGCGAGGGCAACGACCTGTACAACGAGATGAAGGAGTCCGGCGTTATCAACAACACCGCGCTGGTCTACGGCCAGATGAACGAGCCTCCGGGAGCCCGTATGCGCGTGGGCCTGTCCGGTCTGACGATGGCGGAATACTTCCGCGATCAGGAAGGCCAGGACGTGCTGCTGTTCATCGACAATATCTACCGTTTCACCCAGGCCGGCTCCGAGGTGTCCGCGCTGCTGGGCCGCATGCCCTCCGCCGTTGGCTACCAGCCCACGCTGGCCACCGAGATGGGCACCCTGCAGGAGCGCATCACGTCTACCCGCAAGGGCTCCATCACGTCCGTTCAGGCCGTGTACGTCCCTGCGGACGACCTGACTGACCCCGCGCCTGCCACGACCTTCTCCCATCTGGACGCGACCACGGTTCTGAGCCGTTCCATCGCCTCCATGGGTATCTATCCCGCCGTTGACCCGCTGGAGTCCACCTCCCGTATCCTGAACCCCGAGGTTCTGGGCGAGGAGCACTACCGCGTTGCCCGCGAGGTGCAGCGTATCCTCCAGCGTTACAACGAGCTGATGGACATCATCGCCATCATGGGTATGGACGAGCTGTCTGACGACGACAAGCTGCTGGTCGGCCGCGCGCGTAAGATCCAGCGCTTCCTGTCCCAGCCCTTCACCGTGTCCGAGAAGTTCACGGGCTACGAGGGCGTCTATGTGCCGATCAGCGAGACCATCCGCGGCTTCAGCGAGATCATCGAGGGCAAGCACGACGATGTGCCCGAGTCTGCGTTCCTCTTTGCAGGCACCATTGATGACGTCGTTGCCCGCGCAAAGAAGGTGCAGGGATGAATACCTTCCTGCTGAACATCTCTTCGCCTGACGGCAAGGTCTTTTCCGGCGACGTGACCGGCCTCGTGGTGCGCGGCGTTTCGGGCGACCTCATGGTGCTGGCGGGCCATGTCCCGTTCATCACCAATGTCAAGCCCGGCACCCGCTGCGCCATCCACATGCCGGACGGCACGGTCAAGGAAGGAACCACCGACGGCGGTCTGCTGACCGTCGCGCAGAAGGAAGTCACCTATCTGACCGCCGGTATCGACTGGGAATAATTGCATCATCTGCCCCTGCTGCTTTTCTGCGGCAGGGGATTTTTCTGCTTGCCTTGACGTGTGTTATCGTATATAATAGTTGCAGCAGCAACGTTTGCGAAAACGTTTGAAGGAGAGTGTAAAACATGGATAATTTCAATTTCTACAGCCCGACGGAGTTTGTGTTCGGCAAGGGCCGCGAGAATGAAGCGGGTGACCTGGTCAGGAAGTGGGGCGGCACGAAGGCGATGGTGCACTTCGGCGGCGGCAGCGCTGTCCGCAGCGGCCTGCTGGACCGCGTGACGGCTTCGCTGGAGAAGGCCGGCGTGCCCTATGTGACCCTTGGCGGCGTGAAGCCCAACCCCCGCGACACGCTGGTGTATGAGGGCATCGAGCTGTGCCGCAGGGAACAGGTGGACTTCATCGTCTGCGTGGGCGGCGGCTCCGTTATTGACAGCGCGAAGGCCATCGCAGCCGGCGTGGTGTATGAGGGCGATTTCTGGGACTTCTACTGCGGCAAGGCAGCGGTGGAGAAGGCGCTGCCCATCGGTACGGTCCTGACCATCGCGGCGGCCGGCAGCGAGGGCAGCGGCGACACGGTCGTCACGCAGGAGTCCACCGGCCTCAAGCGCGGTGCAGGCAGCAATGCGCTGCGTCCCCGTTTCTCCATCATGAACCCCGAACTGACCTGCACGCTGCCTGCGTTCCAGACGGCCTGCGGCGCCTGCGATATCATGGCGCACGTCTTTGAGCGCTACTTCACCAACACCACCGAGGTGGAGATCACTGACCGCCTGTGCGAGGCTGTCCTGTGCACGATGGTCAAGGAATCCCCCCGCGTGATCGCCGATCCCAACAATTATGAAGCTCGCGCGAACATCATGTGGGCCGGTACGGTCGCGCACACGAACATCTGTGGCGTGGGCCGCAGCCAGGACTGGAACAGCCATAACCTGGAGCACGAGCTGTCCGGGCTCTATGACGTGGCCCACGGCGCGGGTCTGGCGGTCATGATGCCCGCGTGGATGGAGTTCGTCATGCCCCACAACCCGATGCGCTTCGCCCAGATGGCGAATCGTGTGTTCGGCTGCGCGATGAATTTCGAGAACCCGGAGGCCACCGCGAAGGAGGGCATCCGCTGCTTCCGCCGCTTCCTGCATGAGCTGGGCCTGCCGATCAATTTCGCGGAGCTTGGCGCGAAGGAAGAGGACATTCCCGTGCTGGTGGAGAAGCTCGGCCTGGGCGACGGCCGCAGCTGGGGCTTTGTCCGCCTGAGCAGCGAGGACGCGGCGGCGATCTACCGCATCGCGGCCCGCGCGACCCTGTAAGGAGGATACGCACATGAAGGCACTGTTTATCGGCGGCACCGGCACCATTTCCATGGCGATCACCCGTCAGCTGGCGGAAAACCCCGACTGGGAGCTGTATCTGCTCAACCGCGGCACCCGTAATGCGGAGCTGCCTGCGGGCGTGAAGACCATCACCGCGGACATCAACAACGAGGCCGAAGCCGCAAAGGCGCTGGAGGGCTATACCTTCGACTGCGTGTGCGACTTCATCGGCTTCGTGCCCGCGCAGCTGGAGCGCGACGTCCGCCTCTTCCGCGGCAAGACCAAGCAGTTCATGTACATCTCCTCCGCCTCCGCGTACCAGAAGCCCGTGGGCACCTATGTCATCACTGAGTCCACGCCCCTGCACAACCCCTACTGGGAGTACTCCCGCAACAAGATCGCCTGCGAGGAGCTGCTGATGAAGGAATACCGGGAGAACGGTTTCCCGATCACCATCATCCGCCCCAGCCACACCTATGACGAGCGCAACGTCCCCGTCGGCGCTCACGGCGACAAGGGCTCCTGGCAGGTGCTCAAGCGCATGATGGAGGGCAAGCCCGTCCTCGTGCACGGCGACGGCACGACCCTTTGGACCGTCACCTTCAACACGGATTTCGCCAAGGCGTTCATCGGTCTGATGGGCAATGTGCATGCCATCGGCGAGAGCTACCACATCACCAGCGACGAATCCGTCACCTGGAATCAGATCTATACGATCATCGCGGACGAGCTGGGCGTGCCCTACAAGCCCTACTACGTCACCAGCGAGTTCCTGCACGCGGCAGGGAAGTACGACTTCGCCGGCGGCCTGACGGGCGACAAGGCGAACACCGTTGTCTTTGACAACAACAAGGTCAAGCGCGCCGTGCCTGGCTTCCAGTGCACCATCCGCGCCGATCAGGGCCTGCGCAAGACCGTGCGCCACATGCTGGCCACACCCGCGCTGCAGGTGGAGGACCCCGAGTTCGACCAGTGGTGCGACAAGGTGATCGCTGCGCTGGAAGCTGCCAAGGAGGTCGTGAAGAATGGTTGATATGAAGGGGCGCTGGTGCCTGATCACCGGCGCGGCGCGCGGCATCGGCTATCTGACTGCCAAGCTCATGGCGGAGCACGGCGCGAACCTGATCCTGCACAGCCGGAAGCTGGAGCATACGGAAAAGGTGCTGGCCGAGGTGCAGGCGATGGGCGTGGAAGCCTATGCCGTGGCGGCGGAGCTGTCCGACCTTGACCAGGTGCAGGCGATGCTGGAGGAGATCGACGCGCGCGGCACGCAGGTCGATATCGTCCTCAACAACGCTGGCATGCAGATCGCCTACCGCGTGGATTACTGCAAGACGCCCGTCACGGACTTCACCGAGTCCTTCAAGATCAATACCATCGCTCCGGCGATGATCTGCTACCACTTCCTGCCCAAAATGATGGAGCGCGGCTTCGGCCGTATCCTCAACACCACCAGCGGCATCGCGCTGGATCCCCAGCAGGCGGGCTATTCCGCCAGCAAGGCTGCGCTGGACAAGTTCACCATCGACCTTGGCAGCAAGGTGCAGGGCACGAACGTGATGATCAACCTGACCGATCCCGGCTGGTGCCGGACGGATCTGGGCGGTCCTCATGCGCCCAACGCCCCGGAGAGCGCTATTCCCGGCATCGCTGTCGGCGCCTTCGTGGATGACGGCAAGTCCGGCCGCTACCTCAATGCGCCGCACTTCACCGGCATGACGCTGGAAGCCGCGGTCGCCAAGGCTGAGGCGGAGTTCAACAGCCCCTATTGATCCCGGTACGAAGAAGATCCCCCATCAGCGCCCATGTTGCTGATGGGGGATCCTTTGTCATATGGGCAAGCCTTGTGAAACGTCGGCGCGACGGTCCGGAAGGTTTACCGTCCTGGACGTCCCCAGCCGCCGCCGGGACGGCCGCCACCGCCGCCACCGGGCTGGCGATCCCACATGCCGCCGGGCTGTTGGCGCATGCCAAAGCCGCCGCTGCCGTACAGGAGGGAGTCCATGGTGATGGTGCTGACAACCGTTCCGCCGGAAATCGCTGCATTCCGGGCAAATCCGTTTTCATCGGCGCCGTCGATGCTGCCGCCGGATACAAGGGTGTAGGTCTGTCCCTGCTGGATCTCCGGGGCGGTGATCACGATGCTCTGGAAGGCGTTTTCCGGCGTGAAGGAGACGATCGCGTGTCCTTCCGCGTCCAGCAGGGCGATGCTGCCGCTCTGGCTGCGGTTGAGGGTAAGGAGCATCGCGCCCTGATTCTCCGCAGAGGAGAAGTTCTGCGCCATGCCGGATGCGCCGGCGGCGATGAGCACGCCGCCTGTCAGGGTCGCTTCGCCGTCATAATCGAAGGCGGCGTTGCCATTGCTGACGGGGCCGGAAACGAGGGTTACGCCGCCTGTGACCCGGATGGAGGAGTTGGAATCCACGCCGTCGCCGGATGCGTTGATGACGGTGTAGCCTCCGCTGATCTCGATTTCGCCGACGCCGTTGGAGAACATCCCGCGGCCGAAGCGATTGCCCGCGGCAGAGCCGTCCGCGCCGCCAGCCGCGTTCAGGCCGTCGTCGGAAGCGACGATGCGGATGCTGCCGCCCCGGATGAGCAGCTTGCTGGCCTCCAGGCCTTCGTAGCTTTTGCCGATGTTCAGATTGCCGCCGGCCACGGTCAGCGTGTCGTCCGCGTGCACACCGTCATCGCCGCTGGACAGGGTGAGGTCGCCGCCGGCGATGTGGATGCTGCCGTTGGCATGGATGCAGTCGTCGCGGGAGCTGATGGCATAGGAGCCGCCGCCGATGTACAGGACGCTTCCGGCTTTCATGCCCTTCCAGGAGCCGTCTGCATTGCGCAGGGAGCTGCCGCTGCCGCCGCCTGCGGTGATGGTCAGCGTGGTGTTCTCGCAGGCAAGCACGGTTTCTGCCTGAATACCGTCACTCTGCGCGTCGATGGTGAGTGTGCTGTCCAGCAGATAAACATAGCCGCGGTTTTCGTCCTCCGCGTTGTCCGAGCGGACGCCGTTGCTGCCCGCCGTGAGCGTCAGCGCAGCGCCGTTCACCATCACGCAGTCCTTGCCGTCCAGGGCGGTCGATGCGGCCATCACCTGCAGCGACACGCCGGTGATGATCAGATCGTCCTTGGAGACGATTCCGTGCTTGCTGCGGCCGGTGACGCTCAGCGTACCTCTGCCGTTGATGCACAGGTCGCTGCGGGAGAAGAGCGCTGCGTCGATGGCCGTGTCGCCATCGGAGACCGCATAGCTTTCACCGTCGCAGAGGCTGCTTTCGGTTCCCTCGGGCAGGGTGAGGAACACCTTGTCGGCGGAGCGGATGTAGATGCAGGGGCCGGACGCGGACAGCAGCGAAGCGCCGTTCAGCACCAGCTGCACCTTGTCGGTATCCGGAGCGTCAACGACGATGCACAGGTCGTTGAATTCGCCGCTGAGGACATAAACGCCCTCTTTGGCGATGAGGATATGATCCTCCTGAATGGAAACGCCGGAGCCGGACGCGATGGCGGTGGCTCCAGACCCGGTGATTTCGACGGCCTTCATGGCTTCATACGTCCCCTCAAGCTCGCGCGAGGTAAAGGTGAAGACCATTTCTTTCGTATCAATGACTGCTGTGAAGTCAGAAGCTGTTTCGGCAGCCTGTTCGGCGATCCCGGTATCCTCCGGGCGGCGGACAGCGCAGATACTGAGCAGCATCAGCGACAGCAGCAAGGCCAGTCTCTTTTTCATGAATGCTCCTTACAGCTCTTCCGCGTTTTCCAGCAGCTCGCACAGGGAGATTTCCAGATTTCCGTTGCGGCAGCGCAGCTCGTCGATGAATGCCTGCATCTGGCTGGCCTGCTTGAGACGGACGCGGTACTGCAGCTTGTACAGGCTGCCCATGTTGGTCGTGCGTGCACGGACGAGGCGGCACGCGCTGGTGTACTGCTTGAACAGGTCGTCAAACGCCCCGGCGAAGCGCAGCGTTTCCGGTACGGTGATGTGCAGGTCCATCTCGCGCTCCTGCCCGAAGGGGATCAGGGAAAGCACGGCGAGGATGACTGCGACCAGCACCGTGAACAGCAGCGCGATGGCCACATACCCGGAGGCGCAGGCGAGGCCGGCCGTCATGCTCAGGAAGATCGCGGCGATATCGCGGGCCTTTCCGGGCACGGAGCGGAAGCGGATCAGCGAGAACGCGCCCATCACCGCCACGCCTGTGCCGATGGAGCCGTTCACCATCATGATGACCGTCGAGACGATCATGGGCAGCAGGATCAGGGAGATGAGGAAGCTCTTGCTGGTGCGGGAGCGGATGGCAGCCGCAGCGGCGGTGATCACGCCGCAGACCAGTGCACAGCCGAGGCACTGCAGATAAACGACGATGTCGATCTCAGTACCGATGATGATCGAATCAAACAGTGTGAACATGAGGGGTGGCTCCTTTCATGGTGGGGGAGTTGATTGATGCGGGCGAGGGCGGTGCATGCTCCTCGGGGCGCAGGGGCGGAATGAGTCCCTGCGTGACCTGATAGGCGGTGCCGTATTTGGAGAAGGAGGTCGGGAGGATGCCGAGGCGGCTCAGCGCATGGGAGAGCCACAGGGGCATCGCGCCGTCGGTCTTGATCTCCATCAGGATCGCGTCGTCCGGCAGCAGAAGGGTTCCGCCGTGGCCGTGATCCAGGTGCAGATCACCGGTCCGGTACCGGACGTTGGTGTCGAAGGTGATGCGGAGGCTGGGCAGGTTCTGGTCGAAATATGCCTCGCGCTCATAAGCGATGAGCATCGCCGGCTTTGGCTGGCGATAGAAGTGCATCGCATAGTCGATCTCGGACATGATCTGCGATTCGACCGGCTTTTCACCGCTGATGATGTATTGCATCGCGTCCGTGAGGCTGAGCACCACGCGGCGCTTGTACACAATGCCCTTGTACTTTTTCTTGATCTCCAGGAAAACGTGTTCCTCCTTCGCAGGCGTACCGTAGCTGCGCAGGCGGAGCTTCTCTTTGTATACGCGGGCGTCGATCGAATTGCGGATGAGCAGATGCTCCGGGGTATCGAGGTACAGGCTGCAGATGGTCGACCGGCCGTGCGCGTCCGGGGTCAGGTGGTCTCCGACCTCGCGCAGCAGCGCCTCCTTCTGCTGCGGGGTGAGCCGGTACTTTTTCTCCACCCGCCGGAAAATGAGGATATCGTCCATGGTTTCTCCTTGTCGTCCGGCATACCGCTTTTCTGCGGTTACCATACCCGTATATCATACCACAGAATTGTGGCGGATTGCTGAAAAAGATGAAAAAAACATGTGTTCTTTTCGTGTGTGTGGCATGACTTGACAGGAAACGGGCGGTGTAGTACAATAGATCCCGCAGGAGCGATCCTGCGTCAACAAGCCATCCTGTCAACGATCCTGACACAAAGCGGATGCTGCGTGAAAGGTGTGAATATGGACGTCCCGCTGTCGGCGGGTCTGTTCCCTATGCCGCACCTGCTGCAGGTGCGGCTTGATTATTTCTGAGGGAGGTGTTTGTGATGGATACCCGCGTGGCGGTGATGAGCATCATCGTTTCAGACGGCGAGATGGCAGAGCGGATCAACGCCATCCTCCACGAATTCGGCGAATATGTCATCGGCCGGATGGGCATTCCGTACCGGAAGCGCCGGGTGAACATTATTTCCGTGGCGCTGGACGCACCGCAGGATACGATCGCGGCCCTGTCCGGCAAGATCGGCGGGCTGCCCGGCGTGAGCGTCAAGACGGCCTATTCCAGCGTGATCAGCCCCGCAGAGTGAGGCTGACAGATCGAAAAAACGAAAAGAGGAGATATCACCATGAAGAAGCTGCTTTCCCTGATCCTTTCCTGTGTCCTGATGCTGAGCGCGTGCGCGATGGCCTGTGCGGAAGCGCCCGCCTTTACCGTTGCCGCTCCCAGCGGCGCACCCGGTCTGGCGCTGGCGACCCTGGCTGTCCAGGCGCCTGAGCGCTACACCTTCGTCGCTGCGGAGACCATCACGGCGGAATTCGCCAGCGAGAATGCCGATTTCATCATCGCGCCCCTGAACGCCGGCGCGAAGCTGTACAAGATGGGCAAGTCCACCTACAAGCTGGCTGCTGTGGTCAGCTGGGGCAACCTGTTCGTCGCCTCCCAGAAGGAGAACTTCACCCTCGATGATATCAATGGCGCGACCATCACGCTGTTTGCCGAGAACACCATCAACGCGTCTGTAGCGCGCTATGCCCTGGAGGCCAACGGCATCGCGCCTGTTGCGATCGAGTATCTGGGCAGCGCGGCGAACACCCAGAGCCTGCTGCTGACGGACGCGGAGGCGATCGTCGTGACCGCCGAGCCCGCGCTGACGGCTGCGAAGATGAAGAACGACAAGATCACCGCTTACTCCATCAACGAGCTGTTCAAGGCCGCGACCGGCTTCGACGGCTACACGCAGGCTGCGCTGTTCGTCAAGGCGGAGACCGCCGCGAATCAGCCCGAGGCCGTGAACGCCTTCCTCGCCCAGGTCGCGGAGGCCTGTGCGGCGAATACGACCGATGTGGCTGCCGTTGCGGAAGCGGCGGTGGCGCTGGGCCTGCTGCCCAACGTGAAGGTCGCTGCGGCGGCGATCCCCAACTGCGCGGTGCGCTTCATGGCTGCGATGGACGCCAGGGAACAGGTGGAGGCGACGGCCAACATTGATCTGACCCAGTTCGGCGGCGCTGTGCCCGCGGACGATTTCTACTATGTCGCGCAGTAAGCTTTCCGACACGCTGACCTTCTGCCTGGGGATCCTGCTGATCGCTGCGCTGGTGCAGCTGGCGGGCTGGGCGAAGGGCGATGACCTCGTGTTTCCGCCGGTGGACGAGATCCTGCGTGCGCTTGGCCGCATCCTTACCACCGGCAGCACCTATCGGCTATCTGGACGACGCTCCGGCATCTGCTGCTGACGATGGCCGTATCGACGGTGATCGGCGTGGCGCTGGGCTTGTTGCAGGGGATGAGCCGTTTCCTGCGCAATCTCTTCACGCCGCTGATGATTTTCCTCCGGTCGCTGCCGATGATCGTGCTGATCGTCATCGTCATGGTGGTCGTGAAATACCGGTATGTGCCGGTGATCGCATCGACGATGATCGTCGTGCCCATCATCAGCGAGGCGACCTGCGAGGGCTGTCTGCGCATCGACCGCGAGCTGATCGACGTGTACCGCATGAACAGCGGCTTCAACCTCCGCATCCTCTGGAGCGTCTATCTGCCGCTGATGGCGGGTTATCTCCGGCAGGCGTACATCAACGCCGTCGGCATGGGTGTGAAGCTCGCCGTCACCACGGAGTACCTTGTCCAGACGAAGGAATCCCTCGGCAAAGCGGTGCACAGCAGCATCTACTTCAGCGATTATCAGGACGTCTATGCCTATGCGCTGGTGATGATCCTGCTGGTGCTGCTGGTGAGCGAAATGCCGGTGTGGATCGGCAGAGCGGTCAGCCGTGCCGCAGGGAAGCAAACTGCATAACCCGGAGCATGTGTTCCATCAGGGGCGGCGCAGATGATGCGCTGCTCCTTTTTCTGTACTCACGCCGGGCGGGAGAAAATCTCTCCGTCCGTGACCTTGGAAAGGCGCGGAGATTGTGGTATCCTTTCTTCAGGGAGCTCCACAAACAGGATGAGGTGAATGAAGATGACACTGCCATTGAAGGATACGCTGCGGTCGATGCGTCAGCGTGCCGGCATGACCCAAAGCGCGCTTGCCGAGCGGCTCAGCGTTTCGGACCGGGCGGTC
Source organism: Clostridiales bacterium (assembly GCA_015056155.1). Classification (GTDB taxonomy): domain Bacteria; phylum Bacillota; class Clostridia; order Christensenellales; family Aristaeellaceae; genus UBA11524. The sequence continues at coordinate 19,441 of SVGU01000028.1, read as the reverse complement.
AGCCGGTGGGAAAATGGCGAATCGTACCCGGACATCACCCTGCTGCCGCAGCTGGCGATGCTGCTGCATGTGTCGGTGGATGCGCTGCTGGGCATGGACAGCCAGCGGCGGCAATCTGCCATCGAGGAAGCCCTGCGGGAGACGCAGACCTGCATGGAGCAGGGGCGGACGGAACAGGCAGAGACTATGCTCCGCGAGTCGTTGACGGCCTATCCGGACGAGCCGGAGCTGATGGTTGCCCTGGCAAGGACGCTGATGCTCAAGCATACGGAAGAAGCCGCGCGGGAAGCACTGGCGCTGTGCAGGAGTGCGGAGGGCCGCCCGGCGCGGTTGTCCACGCAGTATGGCTGCAAGCAGGTGGCGGCGCTGGCGCTGCATCGGCTGGGCAAAAGCGAGCAGGCGGCGCAGCTGGTCAGCGACGAGATGCCTTCCTTCTGGGCGTCGCGGGAGCTGCTGTATCCCCGGGTCGCGCCGCCGGACAAGGCGCAGCAGCAGCGGCGGTTCAACCTGCTCTGGCTGGCGGACCACGTCGGGACGACCCTGCGCGACATGGCGAAGGCGTCGGAGCCCCCGGAGGCCATCGACCTGCTGGAGCGGGCGATCCGGGTCTACCGGGAAGTGACCGGCCCCCATGCAGGCATGTACGAGGAGCGCATCTGCCGGGCATACCTGACGATCGCGGAGCTGCACCGGGAAACCGGCGACACCGCTGCTGCCCGGGTGGCGCGGGAGCACGCGGAAGCAGCAGCCCGTGCATACGCGGCGCATGGCGGCAGTTATGAAGCGCCGTGGCTCGCGGGGCTGCAGGATGCACCTGCGCCGGAACAGGCGGTCAGCGTCCTTTTGGCACGCATCGCAGACCATGACAGACGGTTCCCCGATACGACAGCGCAATGACACAAAACGGCCCTCCCTTGACGAATGGTCAGGGGAGGGCTTCGCATTACAGGCGGTACAGGGCGGAGAACTTCTTCTGCAGGTACTCGACGTAGAAGTTCGGGTCAAAGGGCTGGCCGATGGCGTTCTGCAGCAGCGCAGAGGGCGTCAGCAGCTTTCCGTAGCGGTGGATCTTTTCGCCCAGCCAGGCGGTCACGCGGGAAAGATCGCCCTTTTCCACATCGGCCCACGGGTCGAATTCCTTCTCCATCGCGCTCAGCATCTGCACGCCGTAGGCGCTGCCCAGCGCGTAGGAGGGGAAGTAGCCCAGCTGGCCGCCGGCCCAGTGCACGTCCTGCAGGATGCCTTCGCGGTCGCTGGGGACGGTGACGCCGAGGTAATCCTTGTACATCCGGTTCCAGATGGCGGGCAGCTCGCTGACCTTGGCGTCGCCGGAGATCATCAGCTTTTCCATTTCGTAGCGGATGGCGATATGCATTCCGTAGGTCAGCTCGTCAGCCTGCGTGCGGATGAGGCTGGGGCGGGCCTTGTTGACGGCGGCATAGAGCTGCTCGGCCGTCACGCCCTGCATCTGCTGGGGGAAGCATTCCTGCATCAGCGGCAGCAGCGCGCGGCAGAAGGGGAGGCTGCGGCCGATCAGGTTCTCGTAGAAGCGGCTCTGGCTCTCGTGCAGACCCATGGTCGCGCCGGAAGCGAGGTTGGTGAACTGGATCTCGTCCGCCGTGCCCAGCTCGTACAGCGCGTGGCCGCCCTCGTGGATGACGGAGTACATGCTGTCTGCCACGTCGTTTTCAGCGTAATGGGTGGTGATGCGCACGTCCCACTTGTTGAAGTTCGTGGTGAAGGGGTGCTCCGTCTCCGCGATGCCGCAGCGGTCGCGGGGCAGACCCATCAGGGCCATCAGCTTGTCGGAGAACAGGCGCTGATCGTGGAGGGGGAAGCGCTGCTGGAAGAAGGAGGTGTCGGGCTCGGGACGGCTGGCGACCTCCAGAATGACCGGCGTCAGCTTTTCGCGCAGGAGGGAGAAGAAGGGATCGAGTGCCTCAGTGGTGGTGCCCTTTTCAAAGCCGTCCAGCAGCACGTCATAGGCGGGCTTGGTGGCGTCCTTGTATCCGGCGAAGCGTCGGTTGAAGTCGATGATCTTCTCCAGATACGGCGCAAAGGCGGCGTAATCGCTCTTCAGCTTCGCCTCGTGCCAGACGGCGTTGCTCTGGGTGACCAGGGTCGAGAAGGCGATGTACTCGTCCATGGGGATGCGGACGGAATCATCGTAGTCCTCCTTCAGCAGCTCGGCCTGACGGGCCTGCATGGGGGTCACGCGGCTGCGCTCGGACAGGATCGTCTCCAGCGCCTCCTTCACCTCGTCGTTGACCAGCAGGCGGTAGGTGACGCCGGAAAGGTAGCCCATCGTTTCCGCCCGGCCCTTTGCGGAGGCACTGGGGGCGGCCGTGTCGCCGTCCAGGGAGAGCACGCCCATCGCGTGGTTGTAGGCCTGCTGGGCAGCCTGGAGTTCGTTCATTTTGGCAAGAGCCTGTTCAAGAGTCATGGGAATCCTCCTTTGCATAAAGCGCGTGCCGCAGACCGCAGCACGCGCGAAAAATCAGATCTGGTCGCCGAGATCGCCGGGGAGCTTGCGCCGCCACCACTTCATCCGGTAGGTGATGATCGACAGGATCATTGCCACCACCCAGGAAACCAGCAGGCTGACGAACAGCGCATCGGGCTTGCCGTTGGGCCATGCGGAGCCTTCGCCGGGCGTGCGGGTCAGGAAGGCCAGCAGGTATGCCAGCGGCATGCGCAGCACAACGGTGGTGAAAATGGAGATCCACATGGGTACCTGCGTCTCGCCCGCGCCGCGCATCGTGCCCTGCAGCACCTGCGTGACGGAGAAGCAGATGTAGCCGAAGGCCAGCGTCTGCAGGCCCTGCACGCCCAGCTGCATCGTCAGCTCGGTCTCGGTGAACATGCCGATCAGGTTGTGTCCGAAGAGCAGGATACCGGCGACCATGACGGTCGAGGAGGTGAGCGCGAGGATCAGCATGGACTTGATGCCGGGCTTGAGGCGCTCGCCCTTGCCCGCGCCGACATTCTGACCGATGTAGGTGGTCGCGGCGGTGCCGAAGGTGAAGTTGGGCATCATGGCGAAGCCGTCAACACGCATGACAGCGGTGTTGGCCGCGACCATCGCGTCGCCCAGGGAGTTGGTCAGCTTCTGCACCACGATCGCAGACATGGAGAAGATCGCCTGCGTGATGCCGGCGGGGAGACCCAGCGCGCCGATCTTGAGCATCAGCGCCTTGTCCGGGTGGATCACGTACTGCATCTTGACGTCGCAGACCTGGCGCAGCGTGCACAGCCGCCACAGGCACAGCACCGCAGAAACGCCCTGCGCGATGATTGTCGCCAGCGCCACGCCGGCCGCGCCCATCTGCTCCACAAAGGCAAGGTCAAGGAAGATGTTCAGCACACAGGCGACGATCAGGAACAGCAGCGGCATCACGCTGTCGCCCAGACCGCGCAGGATACCGGAGATGATGTTGTACATGCCGCTGCCGATGATGCCGAGGAAGAAGATCTGCAGATAATCCGTCGCACCCGCCGCAACCTCAGGCGAGGACGGCGTGGTCATGTTGATCAGCAGGGGGGAGAGGAAGTAGCCGGCGCCCATCATGATCACGCCGGAAACGACGATCAGGAACAGGGAAGCGCCGACGGTGCGGTTCAGGGTGTCGCGCTCCTTTGCGCCGAAATACTGCGCGGAGAGGATCGAGGCGCCCGTGGAAATGCCCATGAACAGCACCAGCAGCAGGTTGACGATGGGACCCGCCAGGCCAACGGACGCCAGACCGACGTCCTTCCACTGGCTCTGGCCGATGACCATGGCGTCGACCGTGTTGTACATCTGCTGTGCAATGTTGCCGATCAGCAGGGGGATGGAAAACTTCAGCAGGCACATCATCGGTGAGCCGACGGTCATGTCCTGCGCGCCGAATAAGCGGCGGATCGAGGCGATAATCGACATGGTTCTGTCTCCTTCATTTGTTGCAATCGATTCTATTGTACCAGCATTCGCCGATGATTGCAAGAAGCATAGCAGGAGAAAATGTGATTTTCTGTCCATCGGGAATGGCGCCTGAAAAGCCGGACCCTGCGAACAGGATCCGGCCGGGACGGTCAGCTCTGCGGCTGATCATCGGTGCGCCAGTAGGTTTGATGGTCGCGCGCCATGAGCTTTTCGCCGATCATGTCTCGCCGGAGGGTACAGAAGTCGTCGTTGAAGTCGGCGAGGATGATGTTGACCTCGCGCTCGGTGTAGGTGCGGCCGTGCTCAAAGGCCTTGACCAGCTCCTCCAGCACGATGCGCTCCTTCTTTTTCTGCGTGGGGATCGCCTTGAGCTTGCCGTATTCGAAGAAGGTCTTGAGTACCTTCTGCCGGTATGCGTCATCCCGCTGCGCCTGCAGCTCTGCCTCGTCCGAGGCGTCCCGCAACAGGTCCAGGATGGTCGTGCGGAAGACGCCCTCCTCCAGCGCATACATTGTGTAGTACTGCGTCTTGTAGGAGCGCACGGCGCCGGCGTCCGACAGCTTCTTCAGATGGAAGGAGATCGTCGGCGGCGTCAGGCCCAGCCGTTCGGCAAGCCGCTCGACATACATATCCTCTTTCGCCAGGGATTTGAGGATCTGCAGCCGGGATTTATCCGCAAGGCACTTGAACAGTGCCAGCGCCTGAGTTTCAGTCATGTCAGTTTTCCTCCAGATTCGCGGCGTAATGCCGGATGGCCTGCACCGTTTCCAGCTTGATCCGCTCGATGTGCGCCTTTTCGGCGTCGCCGTGGGCTTCTGCGAGGCGCAGGCTCTCCTCCCACGCGCGGGGGATGCTGTCCAGCCGCTGCCGCACCTGTGTCAGATCGCCCTTGAGCGCCTTGTATACGGACAGGAAGATGCCGTACACATTGGCGCGGATCTGCATGAAGCGCGCTTCATCGCCCCGCTCGTCAGCGGAGAGGATGCGCTGCTGCTCCAAACATTCGTTGATGCGCTGCTCGCACCATGTCAGAAATTCGCCCTGCATGATCGTGATTCCTCCTCTTGCAGGTTTGCAATACTTGTGCAGTCCGGACTGCCTGAGCAATGATCGACGTCAAAGTCATTGCTCTGATTAGAAGTATATCAAAATATAATGGAAATGTCAACAACTAATTAGATAAACATCGAATAATGTGACGAGAAAAACCGCCTGCCGTTTCCGACAGGCGTGGTTTCAGCTCTTCAGCGGGAATTCCTCGATGCCGAGGAGGTCTGTGCCGGAGAAATCAAGCCGGACGATCCAGGGCATCAGCCGGCGGATGCGCTCGAAGCCGTCATTCCCAAAGGATGGATCGTAATGGTTCAGGACCGTGCTGATGGCGGTGCCGTGGCCGCCGATGACGACGTTCTGCCCTTCATATTCCTGCAGCACCAGCTGAAGGGCGGCGATGTTCCGCTCCTGCACCACCCGCAGGCATTCACCGCCGGGGAGGGCATAATCGAAATCCGCCCACTGCTGCCGGGAGAAGCTGTTGAAATCGTCGATCCATTCGTTGGCGACCTCGCGCTCGCGGAAGTCGTTGACGTGGATGACCGGCAGACGCACGGTGTCCGCAAAGTGACGCACGGTGTCGACCGCCCGGCGGTAGGGGCTGCTGAGCACGGCGCTGATCTCCTTGTCCAACAGGAAGGAAGTCACCAGCTCCCGTTCCGCCATTCCGCGGGGAGAGAGCTCCCGGGATGCGTCGTCATGGTTGCGATAGTTGGGTTCGGCGTGGCGTACGAAATAGATCCTCGTCATCGCTGCGCCACCTCATGTGCTTTCCGGACCGCGCCGACAGACCGGGCACAGGTGGGGATAGCGGATATCCTGCGGATGGTCAAGGGCGCGTCCTCCTTTGTAGATGCTGGGGAAGGTCAGTCACTGCGGAAGGTGTCGATGCCCTTGAGCAGCGAGTATTCGCGGACATCGCGGGTGACAGTGTACATCCGGCGGGTCAGGACGGTGCCGGAGCGGTAGAACAGGCACAGGAAGGGGCAGTCCTCTGCGAACTGCATCTGGATCTTGTGCAGCGCCTCCTGATAATCCTCGCGCGTGACCTTGGAGCGGAGCGACTTGCACAGGTCGGTCATGTCAGAGGAGCGGTAGCGGCTGTAATTGCCGGTGTTGCCGGACATGAGCATGAAGCCTGCGTCGGGGCAGGGGTCCATGGCGTAGGAGGCGAGGCACATGTCGAAATTGCCGACGGAGAGATTCTCCTGCACTTCGGAGAACTTTTTGGTGATCACGGTGACGGAGAAGCCGTAGCTGTTGAGGGTATCGGCGATGTAGTTCGCGGTCTCCAGGCGCACGTCGTCGTCCGGCTCCTCATAGACCGTCAGGTCGATCGCCAGCTCGACGAATTCGCCGTCGTCGTTGGGGCGCTCCAGGATGCCGTCCTCGTCCACATCGAACCAGCCGTTCTCCTCCAGCAGCGCCAGCGCCTTGGCCGGGTCATTGCGGAAGTAGGAGGCAACGCTGTCGTTGTACATCCACGTGCCGTTGACGAAGGGGGTGTTGGTGCGCTCGACCATGCCGTTGTAGATGCTCGAGGCGATCTTGTCGATGTTCACCAGATAGCGGATGGCCTGGCGGACATGCTTCTGGTTGGTCGGGAAGGAGGAATGGTTCATCAGCAGGCATTCCAGCTGATTGGTGCGGTAGTCCAGCGCCAGGGAGGAAATGCCGCCCTTGTACTGCGCGGAGGAGATGGAGCGGGTGAAGATCGTGTCCACCCGGGCATACTCATAGGCGTCGATCACCTCGGAAGCCTTCTTGTGCATGACGAAGGTGATGTTGGTCACCTGCGGCTGACCCTCGCTCCAGTAGGGGTTGGGGATGAGCTCCATGGTGTTTCCGGGGAGGAAGGAGCCGCAGATGTACGCGCCGGTGCCCGGAGGATTCTCCGTATCCACCGCCCAGGCAGGCAGCACCGGGAAGGTCATCGCGTAGAGCAGGCCGTAATATGCGCGCTCCGCCTTGACCACGACGGTCAGGTTATCCTTTGCGGTGATGCTGTCAACGAAGTACTTCAGGTTGGAATAGAAGTTCGTCGCACCGCCTTCGCTGTTGGCCTTGTTGAGGATCCACTGACCCGTGGCGGCGACGTCGTAGGCGGTCACGGGGGTGCCGTCGGCGAAGACAAGATCCTCCTTCAGCCGGAAGGTCCAGGTCTTGCCGTTGTTGGTGCATTCGTATTCTTCGGCCAGGTCGCATTCCGGCAGATAGTCATCGTTGATGGTCATCAGGCCGTCATACATCAGGTCGTAGATGCTCATGAAGTCCCGCTCGAGGGGCTCAAGGGGGCGAAGGCTGAAGGTCTTGCTGCTCTGGATGCCGACGACCAGCTCGGTATCCACGTTGGACGCCTCAGCGGGCAGCGCGCAGCACATGAGCAGCGCTGACGTCAGAAGACACAGCGTCCGCCGGACGTTCGGGTACAGTTTCCGGGTAAAGAAGCGCCTGATAGATGCCATAAGCCTGGGTCACTCTCCCTGCATAGGTTTTCGTGTTGCTGATGGGGATCCTTTCGATGGGCACGGTCACGCCGTCGGGGGAAATAGCGGGGTCGCCCAGCCATCCCCACACCTCGCCCTGACCTGCGTGGTATGCCGCGCAGACCAGCACCGGATCGCCCCGGAACAGCTCGGACAGGTAGTTCAGGTACCAGCAGCCGTAGCGGATGCTGGTTTCCGCGTCATATAGGCGGTCGAAGTCGAAGCTTTCGTGCAGCTTGCCGGCGATCCATTCGGCGGTATCCGGCATCATCTGCATCAGTCCCCGGGCGCCGACGCTGGATTCCGCATTGGTGCGGAAGGAACTCTCGTTGCGGATGACCGCCGTCACGAATGCGGGGTTCAGGTTGTACTGCTCCGCGTATTTTTCGATCAGCTCCTGCCATGTGACGCGGAGGGTGCTGTCCTGATGCTCCGTGACATGGTAGTTGTACAGGATCGCCTCATATGCGGCCTGACGCTCGTCTGCGGCGGTCTTCAGGTAAGCCTGCATCAGGAAATCCGCCGCGACAAGCCCCATCACGAGGATCAGCGACAGGGACAGCGCGGTCAGCAGCCAGCCGGGCGTCTTTGCCTTTGCGGCAGGCTGGGCAGAACGTTCTTCCGGGAAGGCAGACTGCGGCTGTGCGCGCCGGCGGCTGTCCTGCGCGGGTGCACGGCGGCTGACAGGTTCGTTGTCATAAGTGGGCTGCTGCGACGGCATGCGCCAGCCGGAATTGACTGCGCTCTGCTGATGCAAAGCGCGGGGAGGCCGGTTCCCTGCGGGCGCAGGATGTGCAGGACGCAGCGGCTGCGGCTGCATCTGTGCATCGCGGGGCTGAACCGGCTGCTGGGGCCGCGGAGCCGCATAGGTCTGCCGTGCGGCGGGCATGGGCGCTCGCTGCGGTGCGCCATAGCTCTGTACAGGCTGCTGGGGCCGGTGAACCGGCGCAGCAACTGTGTACGGCATGCGGGACTGCACAGGCGTACGGGGCTGCACAGGCGTGCGGGGCTGTGCCTGCACGGCAGGAGCGGCCTGTGCGACAGGCGCGGCCTGCTCAGCAGGAGCATCCTGCGCAGGCCCTGCCGGAACCGGCACGGGTGGCTGCTCAGCATGCCTTGCGGCCCGGCGCTGCCGCTGATAAGGGGTGGGGGTGTTTTCCATCGGATGCCTCCAGAAGGGTCAGCAGGGATCGCCGCTGACCTCGCGTGCATAAAGTTCAAGTACACAGCTTTTAGTGTACTGTATCGAGCCGCTCGTGTCAATGACAACATTGGCGCGGCGTGCTTTTTCGTCGGGATCCATCTGGCTTGCCAGCCGCATTTCGGCTTCCTCGCGGGTGAAGCCGTCCCGCGCCATCAGCCGCTCCAGCTGCGTTTCCCGGGGGATCCACGCGCACCACACGCGGTCGCAGAGCGGATCAAGCTCCTTTTCGTACAGCAGCGGCATGTCCAGCACGCATGCCTGCGCGCCATCCTGCCGTGCCTGTCCGATGCTGTCGATGATCATCTGCCGCAGCAGGGGCTGCATGATGCCGTCGAGGGCTTCCCGGGCCTGGTCGTCCGCGAACACCACGCTGCCCAGCGCGCGGCGGTCGAGCGTGCCGTCCGGGCAGAACACTTCTGCGCCGAAACGGGCGCGGATCGCAGGCAGTGCCGCTCCGCCGGGCTTTGTCAGCTCGCGGGAGAGCAGGTCCCCGTCGATGATGACCGCTCCCTGCTCCCGGAGCGTGAGGCTGATGGTGGATTTCCCGCAGGCGATCCCGCCTGTCAAACCAAGAATACGCATGTGACGCCTCCCTAAATAAACGAACCGGAGCAGGAAAACCCTGCATCCCGCATGCAGCAAAAACGGCCCGGAGAGGCTTTCACCTCGCCGGGCGGCGGATCAGCGGCGTTTCCAGATCTTGTACAGCGTGATGCCGGACAGGATGCGCAGAAACAGGGACCGCTTCTTGCGGCCGCTGCCGAAGATGACCATGAGCAGGATCACCGTCAGGATCACCTTGATGAACGAGAAGCCGGTCGATCTGTCCTCACGGGTGAAGATGGATTCCGCGGCTGTTTCGAGGGTCTGCGCGCCTTCCTGGAGCTTGACGGCCCAATCGGCAAACATGTTTGCGCCGGAGCGGCCGAACAGCCCGTCCGTGTTGACGCTGACCCGGTCGGCCTTGTTGATCTCGGTGACCAGCGCCGGGACGAAGGCAGCGATGGCGGCGTCGTATTCCTGCTGCAGGAAGGGCTGCTCAAAATGTGCTGCCAGCAGCTTGCTCATCATCGCGGGAGGGACGAGTTTGTCCGCATCCTTGCCGGCTTCGACGGCGTAGAGGTCTTCGCCCACCGCCATCAGCAGAAGGATGTCATTTTTGTCCAGATCCCATCTGTCAAACAGGGTTTCGGCATAGCTGTGCACATCGGACGCGTCCAGGAAGTCGACCGTCGCGATTTTCAGACGCAGGGTGTCCTCCTTGTCCATCCGGCGGTCCAGCGTGCGCAGGTCCTCCAGCATCGTGTGGGAAAGCACGCCGGCAGCGTCCGTCGTTTCGCCGCTGCTGGCCGGGTAGCGCGGCTCTGCGAGGCCCGTCAGGCACAGGGCTGTCAGGAGGCAGGCGGTCAGGATCAGCCTGATGATTCGGTTTGTCATCTCTGCAGCCTCCTTTTTACTCAGCATTGACGCCCGGCAGGGGAGCAACGCCCAGCAGCATCGCCAGCCGCCCCGTCAGCTCCGAGCGCAGGCGGAGGTTGAAATCCTCCACGGCCAGACCATACTGATAGCTCAGGCTGGTCTTTTTCTGCAGCGCGCCGGTCAGCATGCTGACATAAGCGCGGTCACGCTTGCTGGACTGCACGGAATCGAGCTGCGGCAGCTCATCGGCGAAGCGGATCGCCGTGTCGGTGATCGTCTGATCGGCCAGCAGCAGCTGTTCGGGCGCGATATTCCCGGAGAGCATCAGCGAAGACGCTGCCCGGAGATTGAGCAGCTGCTCATCATCCTCCGGCAGGTGGCGCGCTGCGACGACGCACAGGTTGGCTGCGTCCATCGCGCGGTTTTCCAGCAGCGTATACATTTCGCCGTCCGCTTCCAGAGCGGAGAGGACCTCGCTGCGCTCCTGCGACCAGCCGCGGACAGCGCCGATGCAGACCGCGGCGGCGGCCAGCAAAATGCACAGCAGGATGCTTGCAACGGTGGATAACTTGTTCTTCATGGTCGATCAGACGCCTCCGATCCGGGTGGTATTGAAGAAGCCGGAGGGCATTCCGTCAGGGACGGGCAGCGCCCTCCGGCACATGGGACATGAACGATCAGCCCAGATTGGTCTCCAGCAGCTTCTGCTTGAGGGTCTCCTCCATCTGCTGCAGGGTGCGCTCGGCCTCCAGGCGCTGCTGACGGCCCTGCTGCTGGATCACCAGCACCTCGTTGATCGTGTCGATCAGGGACTGGTTGGTGTGCACGAGGGTCTCGATATCAATGATGCCGCGCTCGGCCTCCTTGGCGGTTTCGATGGTGCCCATTTTGAGGGTGTCGGCGTTCTTCTTCAGGAGCTCGTTGGTCATGTTGGTGACCGCGCGCTGCGCCTTGAGCGCCTGCTCGGCGTTGTGCAGACCCAGGGCCAGCACCATCTGGTTCTTCCACAGGGGCAGGGTGTTGGCGATGGTGGACTGGATGCGCTCGATCAGCAGCTGGTCGTTGTTCTGCAGCAGGCGGATCTGCGGCGCGGTCTGCAGCGCCACCTGACGGGTCAGGAGCAGGTCGTGCAGCTTCTTTTCAAAGCGGTCGCACTGGGCGGCGAGGTCGTTGGCCTTCTGGGCGTCCATGGCGTCGCCAGTCTGGGCGGCCTTCTCATAGGCGGCGCGCAGGTCGGTGTCGCGCACGTGCTGCAGGGTCTCCTGGCCGGCGATGATGTACAGGGTCAGCTGGCGGAAGTAGGCGGCGTTGCGGTCGTACATGCGGTCGAACATCTTCACGTCTTCCTGCAGCTGCACGGAATGGCCCTCCAGATTGGTCTGGATGGTATCGACGTTCACGCTGACCTTGTTGAAGCGGGTCTTCATGCGCTCGATGCGGTCTTCGGCCTTGGAGAAGAGCTTCATGATGCCCTTGGGCTCCTCGGTATCGGCCTCGAAGTCCTTCAGCTCGGACACCAGATCCTCCAGCATCTTGCCGACCTCGCCCGTATCCTGCGTGCGGACGGCCTCCAGCGCGCTGTTGGAGAATTCTCCCAGGGACTTCTGCGCATCGGCGCCGTAGAGCAGCACATGGTCGGGGTTGGTGATGTCCACCTTGACCTTGAAGTCGTCGATGGCCTTGCGCTCCGCGTCGGTCAGACCGGTGGAGTCCAGCAGCGGCTTGGTTTCGGGCACCTCAACGGGCTTGGGAGCTTCCGGCTGCGCAGCAGGCGCGGCAGGCGCGGGCGTCTCCAGACCCAGGTTCAGGGGAGACACGACGGGCTCCTGCACGCTCTGCACAGGGGCGGCGGCGGGCGTATCCAGCTCCGGCAGGCCCATCAGCGGCAGGGTGGTGGGGGAAACGGGGACGTTGTTCTGCTCAGACATGGGAAAACCTCCTCAATCATAATCGTTCGTGAAAGGTGATCAGCGGCGGGAGGACGCTTCATCGTCCTCGTCGGCAGTTTCGAAATCCAGCATGCCGGGCACCTGCAGCACCGGCGCGCCTTCATCCAGGCTGCGGGCGGAGGCGGTGGGCATGCTGACCTTGATGGTCGGGCGGGGTTCGGCGGCTTCTTCGGTCATCTGGACCGGGATGGCGGATGCGGCCGGGCGGGCAGCGGGCTTCGCGGCCGGACGGGGCTGCACCGGCTGCAGCTGCTGTACAGGCTTTGCTGCGGGCCTGGCAGCGGGGCGCGCGCCGGGGGTCGTCTGCTGGGAAAGGGGGATCTGCCGGGCAGCGCTTTCTGCGCTCTTGCGCATGGCGGCGGTCTGCTCGTCCTCGATGTAGCCGTCCGCCTTCAGGATATCCTCCAGCACCTCGACCTTGATGTCGATGCTTTCCAGATTGCTCTTGAGCATCTTCTTGCGCAGCGTGTTCGTCGCGGAGATCAGCTGATCCAGGGACTTGAGGATGTTGTCGCGGGTGGTCTGGATCTCCATGTAGGAGGTGCCGGCGCTCTTGGCTTCCCGGTAGGACTGCAGGAGCTTCACCGCTGTGGGGATGTAGTAGCTGTTCAGCTTGCGCAGGTGCGTCGCCTTGTCGTGGTTGGCCACGACCTTGTTCAGCAGCTCGGCATAGCTGCTGGCCAGATCGTTCAGGCGGCGGGTGAACACATATTCATTGATCGCGTCCCGCTCTGCGCGCAGCTCGGACAGCAGCTCCAGACCGCGCACGATGGTGTTGCGGGCGTACTCGTCCTCCACATTCTCGGGATCAAGCTGGTCGGAATGATCCGTGGGGTTCAGGCCCTTCAGCGGGGTCGTCATGACCTTGATCAGGCTTGCGGCGATCAGCGCGATCCCGCCGCCGATCAGAAAGTCGGAGAGCTTGTGGAACCGGAAAAGGGACGCATAGCCCAGCAACGACACGCCGAAGGTGATGATGGCGTTGCGCAGGCTGTTGTCCTTTTTTGTCTTCCTGGTTCTGTTGTTCTTGGCCATGATGGTGCGACTCCTTCAATCATAACATCTGAATACGGGAACATCATACAGCAGGATCGCCGCATGATGCAAGAGATGGCGTTCAAAAGATACATTTCTGCGTCTGAAATCAACGCGCATCATCATTATAGCATAAATGAAGAAAGTGTGAAAGGTTTGGAGGATGAGAATTTCATGAATTTTCTCATTTGGTTATTTATTTCCTGTCCGTCGCATACCCTGTCCCAGAACATGGATGCAGGAGGGATGCAGGATGGATATGCAGCTGATCAGGGAAAGCATAGAGCTGGAGCAGCCGCTGGGCACGGGGCGCTCGCATGCGCAGGTGGAGGGCGAGGTAACGCTCCCCGGCGGATTGCGCGAGGAAACGCGGGTGCTCGCAGCGCATGCCATGGCGATCGCAGAGGGTGCAGAGGCGCTGCAGGACCGGGCCAGCGTCAGCGGCAGGGTCGTGTTTCATGTGCTCTACACGCAGGGGGATCCGACGAAGATCAACGCGATCGAGGCGTCGGCGGACTTCACCCATCTGTGCGAGCTGCCGGGTTCCCAGCCCAGGGCGAAGGTCACGCCGCAGGTGCAGGTGGAGCGCGTCGAGGCCCGCGGCAGCGGCGGCAGGCTGATGATGAAGGCAGTGATTACCGTCCTGACGCGCGCAGTGCTGGACAGCCCGGTGGAGGCGGTCGTCGGCGTGAACGGGACGGACGATGCGGAGCTGAAGACGCAGGAGACGGTGCACCTGCGGACCGTCGCCCAGGGCGGCGGCGATGTGCTGCTGCGGGAGGAATTCGAGCTGCCTGCATCGCTGCAGATCACCGATACCCTCTATGCCACCGCCGTCCCGAAGCTCACGGAAACCACCGGCGGCCTTGGCAGGATCGGCCTGAACGGATCGGTGACGCTGGAGGCTGTGCATGCTTCCTCCCTGCCGGGGCGTCCGCTGGTGATCACGCGCCACAGCTTCCCTTTCATCCAGTCGGTCGAGGCAGCCGGCGAGGAGGGCGAAAAGCTGGACGGCTGCGTCACGGTGAAGGACGTCGCCGTCGCCAGTCAGGAAATGGGGGACGGGCAGCGCACGCTTCGGGCGGAGGTGCTGCTGGGGCTGCAGGGCTGGGCGAACCGGGAGGAGACCATCCGCCTGATGACGGACGCCTACACCACGCAGGGGGAGGATCTGCGCCCCGTCAGCCGGGAACTCACCTGCCGCCGGGGAGATCAGCGCAGCCAGACAGCCGAGACGGCGAAGCTGACGCTGCATCTGCCGGACAGCGCGCCGCCGGTGCGGACGATGCTGGCCGCCTTCGTCAATCCGGTCATGACGGAAACGGAGCAGACCGCCGGCCGGCTGACTGTCACCGGCGTCATGCAGACCACGCTCCTGTACATGACCGACGATTCGCAAACGCCCGTGAGCGTCCATCAGGAGGCGCCCTTCCGCGTCACCTTTGCGGCGCAGGCGGATGACGCAGCGCTGCTGACCCTGACGGCGGAGGAGGCGGAGGCGCTGCCGGTCACCTCCGACCGGGTGGAGCTGCGGTGCATCCTGCGGCTGAATGTTGACGGCGCAGTCGCGCAGCCCCTGCAGCTCGTGACGGACGTGCAGTGCGTCCCGGCGGAAAAACCGACGGAGGACATCGTGCTGTATTTTGTGCAGCCCGGGGAAACGCTCTGGGATATTGCGAGGCGCTATCGTCTGCCCGTGGGCAGCGTGCAGGCGCTGAACCCGGAGCTGACGGACGAACCCCGCACGGGGCAGGGGATCGTCGTCTGGCGGCGGAGCGCTGCGCAATGAAACAAGAATGCCGGGCAGCTGCGTGAGGACAGCTGTCCGGCGTTTTTCATGCGGTATACAGGAGGCGGACGACGGGCTTCTCCTCGCCCTGATACATGGCGGAGCCGGCAAAGACGCGGCGGAACCCGCACTTCTCCAGCACGCGGATGGAGGCGGTGTTCTCCGCATCGCACACGCCTGCAACCTGCTTCAGCCCCAGCCGCGCCATCATGACCGGCAGGAAGCCCTGCACGGCCTCCGTCGCATAGCCCTTTCCGGTGTGGCCGGAAACGGTGTGGTAGCCGATCTCCCAGGCGTCCTCCAGCGGAACGAGCTGCACGTACCCGGCATAGGTCCCGTCCCGGAGCAGGAAGGGGTGCACAAAGGGCCCTTCGTCGCCGTCATAGCAGCCGATGAGGTCGGCGATGACCTCCGCTGCGATCTCCACGGTCGGGAAGACCTCGTCCGGCAGGAAGCGGCGCGTGTCCTTGTCCAGCGAGCCGAGGTGGACCGCCTGCGCCATGTCAGGCGTGAAGTCGCAGATCGTCAGCCGTTCGGTATCAATCCTCATCGCGGATCACCAGTCCTTCCATGCAGGTTTCGCAGATAAAGGTGCGCTCCCACCGACGGCTGATCGCTTCGTATGCAGCCTGTGCGGCATGCATGCTTTCGAATGCGCCGAACACTGCCGAGCCGCTGCCGGTCATCTGGGCGGCGAATGCGCCGCAGGCACGCAACGCGTCGATCGCCTCTGCGATCGCGGACCGCCGTGCCTCGCTGACGGGCTGCATCACGTTGCCCATCGCCGCGTTCAAGGCAGCGGCGTCACCGGTGCACAGGGCGATTGCGGCCCGGTCGTTGTCCGGGCGGCGGATGCTGCCGCTCTCGTGATAGGCATTGAAGATCTCCTTTGTGGACAGGCCCTCGCAGGGCTGTACGACGACCAGGGGCCAGCATTGTCCGCAGGAGAGATCCTCCATGCATTCGCCGATGCCCGTCGTGCGCGTCAGTCCGCCCCGCAGACAGAAGGGAACGTCTGCGCCCAGGGTCAGCCCGATCGCCTCCAGCTCGTCCTGATTCAGCCCGGTGCGCCAGAGCCGGTTGAGGCCCGCGAGCACCGCCGCCGCATCCGCGCTGCCGCCGCCCATGCCCGCGCCGACGGGGATGTGCTTCTCCACGTGGATGGCTGCTCCGCCGGGATAACCGGTGCGCTGCTTCAGCGCCTTTGCGGCGCGCAGGGCGAGGTGCGATTCATCCGCCGGCAGCAGGGGAGAACCGCCGGTGGTGAGCGTCAGCTCCTCCGCGGGAGCAATGCAGACCTCGTCCGCAAGCGTCACCGGCTGCATCAGCATGTCCATCAGGTGATAGCCGTCCGGCCGCTGTCCGACGATGTCCAGCGTCCAGTTGATCTTCGCGCGGGCTTCAATGCGCATGGTGCGTCCTCCAAAAACAAGTTGATAGGAACATATTACGCCAATTCAGACGATTGTGCAAGTCTGAAATGTATGCTATAATGGCGTTGTTACAAAGGAGGCATATCCATGAACAAGAATGCAAAACCCGTATTGGTGACGCTGGTCAGCGGCTCCCACTCCGGCGACAGCGAGCCGGAGGAGCTGGTTCGCCTGCGCTGCCAGGGGGAACTCAAGGAGACCAGCACCGGCTACCTCCTGCGTTATCAGGAGGTGCAGACGGACGACGAGACCGGCAAGACCGTATCGCAGGACGTGATCCTCAGCCTGCAGCCGGACCGGGTGACCATGAACCGCCTCGGCGCTTTCGGCACGACGATGGTATTCGTGAAGGACCGCCGGTTTGAGGGCGCCTATCATACCCCCTACGGCGATCTGGGGCTGGCGCTGTTCGCCACGCAGGTCTCCTGCCGGCTCGGTCCGGACAGCGGATCGGTGCATCTGGAGTACCAGCTGGACATGCAGGGCAATTATGCCGCCGTGCAGACCATCGACGTGACGTACACGGCCGAGGGCGCTCCGGCATGCTGAGCGCGCTGCGGGCGCAGGTCAATGCGGAGCTGCTGCGCCTTGAGGTGAACAGGCGGCCTGCGCTGCGCCGCAGCGATGATCCGGAGGCGCTGCTGGCGACGGATCTGCCGCTGGCGTCCTCGGAGGAGACGGCGGAAGGCTTCGTCCGGCGGCTGCGGGAGCTTGGCTGGCGCGTCTGGACGGCAGCGAACGGCTGGCTGCTGCTGGATGCCCCCGTGCCTGCACCGGAGGCTGCGATGAGTGCCCTGCCTGCGGGGGAGTGCGGCTGCTGCGTTTCCATCCTTCGCAGGCATCCCGATGATGGCGACGCATCCGGCATGATCCGCGCGCTGGTCAAGGCGGCGGACGCCGGGCGTCAGCCCTTCGAACGTCTTTGCAGCCAGCTGCACAGGCAGCTTGCGGCCTTGCTGCGCCGCCGTGAGCCGCTGCCGTCAGCCCTGCTGCCCTATCTTTGCCAGGCTTATCACGATCTGTACGACAGGAGGAATCAACCATGATCATCAGCTGCATCGGACATGCCAAGTTCCTGATCGAACTGGAGAACGGTCTGCGCATCGTGACCGACCCCTATGATGCGACCTGCGGATATCCCGTGACCGAGATCAGCGCGGATGTGGTGCTGGTTTCCCACGGGCACCATGACCACAGCGCGGTCGATACCGTGCGGGGCGTGGAAACGGTGATCGACGCTGCCGGAACGTATGCGCTGCCGGAGGATGTGACCATCCGTGCGGTGGAGGCGGATCACGACGATGCGGGCGGCAGCAAGCGCGGCAAAACGCTCCTGTTCTGCATCGAAGCGGAAGGCCTGCGCGTGATGCACCTGGGCGATCTCGGCCATGTGCCTACGGAGGCGCAGCTGGCAGCGCTGGGCAGCGCGGATGTGCTGATGATCCCGGTCGGCGGCTTCTACACCATCGACGCACCCACGGCTGTGACGGTCGCGGGGCTCCTGAATGCCCGCGTCGTGCTGCCCATGCACTACAAGACCAGCGCCAATGCAGACTGGCCGATCGCCGGGATCGAGGCGTATACGGCGCTGTGCGACGAGCCGGTCGAATTCCTCGATCTCCTGCGCGTTGCAAGGGGCGATCTCTCCTGCCAGCCGGCTTCCGCGGTCCTCAAGCCCACGAGTCTGCGCTGAACCCTTGACAGACGCGCACGGACGCGGTATAGTGTTGTCAAACAGTTGCGTTCAATCTGTACATATGGAGGGATCGGCATGGGAAAGAAAGTTGGTAAGCTCATCAAGGCAGCCCGCACGGAGGCGGATCTGACGCAGGAGCAGCTTGCCCGGCGGGTCAGCGGCGTCTCTGCCAACGACATCAGCCTCGCGGAGCGCGGCGAAAAGGACCTGACGCAGGCGCAGCTCAAAGCCATCGCCAAGGCGACCGGCGTGACGCAGGCGTCCCTCATCAACGCCGCCAAGGAAGAGAGCGGCACGGCAAAGAAGACCTCCACGTCCACAAAAAAGACGACCACGACCGCAAAGAAGACGACCACCACCGCGAAGAAGGCAAAGACGCCCAGCAACGCCAACACCAGCATGAAGGTGACCAGCACCGAAAAGAAGCTGATCGAGGCGTACCGTCTGGCGGATTCGGACACGAAGAAGCGGGCCATGTCGGTCCTCAAGGGAGAAGCCTTCGACCTGAGCGACGTCGTCGAAGATGTGATCGAAAACCTGCTTGGAAAGAACTGATTGCTTGCGCCGCTGTCCTGGGGATGGCGGCGCGAACATCTTTCTCCGGAAATTTTGAAAATTTCTTTATTTTTTCTCATTTACCCCTTGACATCTCCGTAATACTATGATATCATATATCACGTTGACGGCGCACAAGCTGAAAACGAAAAGAACATGGGATTATAGCTCAGTTGGTTAGAGCGCCACGTTGACATCGTGGAGGTCATAGGTTCGAGCCCTACTAATCCCACTTAAACCGCAAGCCTTGCAAATGCTGGGTTTGCGGTTTTTCTTTGTGCATAGAAACATAAGGATATCAGGGCTGCAAAAGACTGCGGTACCAAGAGTGTGCCCGAAACGGCAAAATGAAGAGTCTTCAAACCCGGTAAAATCAAGGGATTGCGGACTTTTGCATGGTGTCACGCCGGTGCCACGAGCTGGTTTTCCACCAGGGAATTGATGAGATTCTGATGGGCAATGATGCTCTCATGGCGCGTCGGTGCGTACACGCGGGACATCATGCGGGTGTCCTTATGCCCCATCAGATCGGCAGCGCTGGAGATCTCAACACCGCTCTCCTTCAGCCAGGTGGCATAGGAGGCGCGGAAGTCGTGGTTGGTGTACTTGCCGTAGATACCCAGCTCCCGAAAGGTCTCGCGGTACATCCGCTGATAGGTGACGTAGGGCATAGCCTCCTGGGGATTGCGCCCTGCGGAAAGAACGAAGCCGCTGGGCTTAAAATGCTTGCGAAAGACGTCAACCACCGGTGGAGGCAGGATCACGGTTCGGGCGGAGGATTCCGTCTTGGGCTCGGGGTCAACGAAGGGAAGCGATTTGTCAGGGTAGGTGACGACTTCCTGCACGATGCAGTAGCCCTCATCCAGGTTGATGAGCTCCCATTTCAGACCGAGGATCTCC
>SVGU01000027.1 GCA_015056155.1 Clostridiales bacterium | reverse complement strand
TGTTGCTGCGCGAGATCATCATTCTGTCCAACGCATCGGCCGGCGATCTGGCCAACATGGACCCCGAGTTCATCCAGCCGCCGGAGCAGTCCGTCAAGATGGCCGTTATCGTGGTATCCACCATCCCGATCATGTGCGTCTACCCCTTCCTGCAGAAGTACTTCGTCAAGGGCGTCATGGTCGGCGCTCTGAAGGGCTAAGCAGCCCCATTCATCCGGATTTATGGCGGAGGCATCCGTCATGAACATAAAAAATAAGGAGGTTCCCCCATGAAGAAGCTGGTTTCCCTGTTTCTGGCTCTGGTGATGGCTCTGTCCATGATGTCCTTCGCCGCGGCCGAAGAACCCTTTGTCCTGACCGTGCTGCTGCCCGACATGAGCCCCCTCGAGGACGCTGATGTGAGCGCTGACAACCCCGTGCTGAAGGCGATCGAAGAGGCCACCGGCGTGCGCCTGCAGATCACCTACGCCGCCAACTCCACCTTCGGCGAGACCCTGAACACCACCATGACCGACGATGTGAAGCCCATGCTGATCGTCATGACCGACGCCCGCGGCTCCACCATGGTCAACAACGCCCGTGCCGGCGCGTTCTGGGATCTGACCGACTACGTGAAGGATACCGAGAACTACCCCAACCTGGCCGGTTCTGACGCTGTTTACAGCAACATCTCCATCGACGGCCGCATCTACGGTATCTACCGTACCCGCGCGTTCCCCCGCGCCGGTATCTACTACCGCAAGGACATCGCTGAGCAGATGGGCATCACCAAGGTTCCCGAGACCCTGGAAGAGCTGACCGCTCTGGCCGACGCTCTGGCTTCCTACTCCGCGGACACCTACGCGCTGAACATGTGCTCCTACACCGCGGGCACCATCAACGTGATCACCGTCGCTTTCGGCGCTCCCCACAACTGGGGCATCGACGCCGAGGGCAAGATCTACCCCGCTCACCAGTCCCCCGCTTACCTCGAGGGCCTGAACTGGCTGCGTGACCTGTACGCCAAGGGCGGCATCGATCCCAACTTCGCGACCCTGGACTCCTCCCAGTGGGACAACATCGAGCGCCAGAACAAGGCCTTCATGCGCTTTGACTGCCTGGACAACGCTTACCGTCAGCAGGAATGGTTCGAGAAGAATGCCGGCGTGACCGAGCAGGTCTTCGAGATGGTGGGCCCGCTGGCCAAGGCTGACGGCTCCATCTCCGTGTGGCCCCAGAACGCCGGCTTCAACGGCGAAATCGTCGTGACCAAGACCGTGAAGGAAGAAGACCTGCCCAAGGTCATGAAGTTCCTGGACTGGGCCAACACCTTTGAGGGCCAGATGCTGCTCAACTGGGGCGTTGAAGGCCTGACCTACCTGACCGACGGCGAAGGCTTCCGCGTGGCGGCTGCTGACCAGGGCGACGAGATCGGCGCCAACAGCAAGCTGTACCAGCACAGCCTGAACCAGCTGGGCATGAACCTGGCCGGCGACCTGTGCACCCCCATCAAGCCCGGCACCACCCCCGGTTCCGCGATGCGCGTCCGCTACAACGAGCTGAACACCATCCTGACCCCCTACGCCGTGGCTGACCCCTGCTACCCCTTCGTGTCTGAGACCAACGTTGCCTTCGGTTCTCAGCTGAGCACCATCCTGTCCGACGCCGCTTGCCAGTACATCGCGGGCATCATCGACCTCGATGGCCTGCAGGCTGCCTGGCAGCAGTGGGAAGAAGAGGGCGGCCTGATGATGATCGAAGAGTACAACGTCGCTTATCAGGAGTCCCTGGCCAAGTAATCCCTGATCCCTGAAGCCCCGGGGCTGTCGTGAAAGCGGCAGCCCCTTTCCTGTATGGAGGACGATCATATGACGAATACCTATGCATTCCACCACGGCTGGAAATTCCGTCTGGCAAACCGTTTCCCCATGGAAGAAGCCTTCGCCTCCTGCAGGGACGCCCACGGGCGGGAGGTGTATGATCCCGCCTACTGCGACGAAGGCTGGGAGCAGGTCACGCTGCCCCACACCTTCAACGACGGGGAGCTCTTCTCCGTCCCCATCGAGGACGCCGGCAGCGGCCAGACCCGAACCGCCGCCTTCTACCGCAACTGCCTGGACGTCCCCCCGGAGCATCGGGGCGACCGGGTGCTGATCGCCTTCGAGGGCATGCGCCAGACCTGCTACCTCTACGTCAACGGCCGGCTCTGCGGATACTACGAGGCAGGCGTGGGCCCCTTCGGCTTTGACATGACGGACTTCCTCTCCCCCGACGGGCACAACGTCATCGCCATCGCCACCGACAACACCTCCACCCGCAACATCCCCTTCTGCATCGCCGAAACGCCCAACAAACCGGATGTGGTCCCCGGCTCCTACCTCCTTGCGCAGGAGCAGAGCATCCCCGCCGACCGCGAGGGCGTCGGGTTCTTCTGGAACTGCAATGATTTCAACCCGGTCCTGGGCGGCGTCAGCCAGCCGGTCATGATTCATTTCAAGAAGGACGTGCACCTCACGCTGCCCCTGTACGCCAACCTCCGCACCCACGGCGCCTATGTTTACGGCTCGGATTTCGACTTCGCCCACAGCGCCATGACGCTCCATGTCGATGCGGAGGTGCGGAATCTGCGGACGCTCCCGGTCGATGCGCAGCTGCGCGTATCCCTGCGTACGCTGGACGGGCAGGAGGTCGCCGCCTTCTCCTCCGGCTGCGAGACGCTGTCCCCCGCCCCGGAGGAGGCCCGCATCCACCGCATCAGCATCACCCCGGAGGACGCCTATGTCTGGGACGAGGCGACCCGGCACTACGTCCCCGCCCCCGAGGAGCTCGTCGCCCCCACCGAGCTGGCCGCCGCGGGTACGCAGCACATCCGCGCGCAGGCACGCATCAGCGGTGTCCGGTTCTGGAGCCTGACCGACCCGGCGCTGTACCGGGTGCATCTCACGCTCCTGGCCGGCGGAGAGGAAATGGACACCGAGGTCATCGAAACCGGCTTCCGCAAGGTGCACTACGACAAGGATCAGGGCGTGATGATCAACGATCAGCCCGTCTGGCTGCGGGGCTACGCACAGCGCGCCACCAACGAGTGGGCGGCCGCCGGCATCGTTCCGGAGTGGATGCACGATCTGGATGCGCTGCTCATCCGGGAAAGCGGCGCGAATCACATCCGCTTCATGCATGTGGCGGGCAGCCCGGCGGACGTGCGCGCCTACGACCGCCACGGCGTGATCTGCACCCAGCCCGCAGGCGACAAGGAGCGGGAGAACTTCGGCCGCCAGTGGGACCAGCGGGTCGAGCTGATGCGCAATGTCATCCTCGCCTTCCGCAACCACCCCTCCATCCTGTTCTGGGAGGCCGGCAACAACTCCATCAACGCCGCGCACATGGCGGAAATGAAGCATGTCAAGGACATGCTGGACCCCTGCGGCGGGCGCTTCATGGGCTGCCGGACAATCAACACGGAGGACGTGCTGATCCATTCCGAGTATGTCGGCACGATGCTCAACCGGCACGCCGGACGGTTCCTCTCCGAGCACGGGCCGATCACGGAGACCGAGTATTCCCGCGAGGAAGCACCCCGGCGCGTCTGGGACGATTTCACGCCGCCGGATTTCGACTACCGCAACAAGTGGCTGGGCAAGGCTGGCAGAAAGCAGAAGGGCCGCGATTTCTACGACCTGACCAGCGAGGACCTGGCCCTCGCCAACGCCCGGGGCTATGCGGAGTTCTTCAACGACCGCCTTCAGGGCGCCTCCGGGAAGAACCTGTACAGCGCCGCCGCCGCGCTGTGCTGGACCGATTCGGCGCAGCACGGCCGCCAGTCCTGGTCGGAGAACGGCCGCATGAGCGGGCGCGTGGACGCCATCCGCGTAAGGAAGCAGTCCTTCGACGTGTACCGCACGATGCAGAGCGTCAAGCCCGCCGTGAAGATCCTCGGCCACTGGAATTACCCGGCGCTCACGGAGGACAGCTACCGCTATCATGCCAAAGCCTTCAACGGCAGCTACTGGGAGGAGACGGACGAGCTGCTCCGCCGCGACCCGACCCGCAAGACGGTCTACGTCATCGGCAGCTACGCCGTGGCGCGGGTGGAGCTGTATGTGAACGGCCGCCTCGCCGGGCGCTGCGATGAGCCGGAAAACACCTTCGTCTTCCCCATCCGCGATGTGGACGTGACACAGTCCGGATCCGCCGAAGCCGTCGCATACGCCTACGACGGCCGGGAGCTCTGCCGGGACCGCATCGAAACGGCCGGCAAACCCGTCTCCATTCAGCTGACGCTCCGCACAGCCCCCGGCGGACTGCACGCCGACGGCAATGACCTCGCCTGCGTGGACGTCGCCGTCCTGGACGCACAGGGGCGCATCTGTCCGCTCTGCGACGCCCGGATCCGATTCCGCCTGACCGGCGACGCCGTGTTCCTCGGCGGCTACAACAGCGGCCGCTTCAACGGCAACGGACGCAGCGACAACGTGATCCATCAGGATCATGTATACGCGGAATGCGGCACGAACCGCGTGCTTCTCCGCGCCGGACTGACCGCCGGGGAGATCACCCTGACTGCATCGGCAGAGGGCCTGCCGGAGGCGCGCGTCACGCTGACGAGCGTTCCGGCGGAGCAGACAGCCCTCACCCGCCCCGCATGCCGCGCCGACTACGCCAACCCCGCCTTCGACCCGCAGGAGTGCTTCTTCACTCCCATCCCGGAGGCCGACGCCGTCAAGTACACCCCGGACAAGGAGCTGTACTGCAAGATCATGCTCAACGGGCAGGAGCCGGATTTCCGCGGCGTCCGGGCCGTCAACCGCAACGGCGCGATCTGGGGCAACGTCATGTGCATCATCGAGCGGATGAAGGCCAACTTCCCCGACCGGGTGGACTTCGACTGGGACGCCGTCAGCCAGACCCTGACCGTGCGCTCCGGCGGCCGGACGATCATCGCCCAGGCCGGCGCGACCCATCTGCTGGTGGACGGCCGGGAGAACCTCATGGACGGCCAGCCCTACGTGACCGACACGGGCATCCTGGTCATGGAGGTCAACGCCCTCGCGCCCCACATCCCCGGCGCCACCTGCCAGTACGACGACAAGATCGGCGCCCTGCGCATCACCATGTGACCCCCGCCAGTGCACAGCATCTTCACCGTCCGGCATTGTTTTTTCTGTGTACAATTCCCAGATTCTGTCCATACGGGCGGCATCGGATATTGACAATCCCATTTTCCCGGGTTTATAATTCTCACAGAAATCAGGAACAGACAGGAGGCGCTGCATCATGATGAACCGTGCGATGAGCATGAACCATGTCAGCACCCGCTCCGTCTGTGCCGTCAGTGCGGCGGCGCACTCTGCCTATCTGAACGCAGCATGCTATTTTGGCGTGCTGCGTTTTTCCTTTTATTCTTCCTTTTACTTTATGGGCTTGCAGCCATCTAAAAGACAGCAGATTTCGTGACATACCGTCACAGGAAAGCGGCTTCTTTTAGATGAGAAGCCGCTTTTTCAATGCGAAACAGGAGGGATCGCGATGAAACGGAGAGCTTCACTGCTGATGGCGGCGCTGCTGTTGCTGCTGCAGCTTGCCGGCTGTGCGTCTGCCGAAACAGGCTACCGCATCGGCGTATGCCAGCTGGAGCAGCACACCGCACTGAAGGACGCCACCCAGGGCTTCATGGACGCCCTTGCCCAGGCGCTCGGCGATCAGTGCGAGGTGACTGTGCAGAACGCCTCGGGCGACCCGGCGACATGCATCGCCATCGTCAATGCGTTCCTCGCCGAGGATGTGGACCTGATCCTGGCGAACTCCACGCAGGCGCTGCAGGCCGCCAGCGCCGCCACCGGCGATACGCCGATCCTGGGCGTGGCCGTAACGGATTACCCCGCCGCGCTGGACATGGACGTGTGGGAGGGCGTGACCGGCATCAACGTGTCCGGCACCTCCGACCTGGCGCCGCTGGACGCGCAGGCTGCGCTCCTGCAGACCATGTTCCCCGATGCAAAGGCGGTCGGCCTGCTGTACTGCTCCTCCGAGGTCAACTCCATCTACCAGATCCGCATCATCCGCGGACATCTGGAGCAGATGGGCTATGCCTGCACCGAGTACGCCTTCACCGACACGAACGATGTGTTCTCCGTCGCGCAGAACGCCTGCCAGAACAGCGACGTGCTGTTCGTCCCCACGGACAACACCATCGCCTCCTGCACCGAGCTGCTGCGGAACGTGATCGAGATGGAGCAGGTGCCGGTCATCGGCGGCGATGAGAGCATCTGCGCCGGCTGCGGCGTGGCGACCATCTGCATCAACTATTACGACCTGGGCTATGCCACCGGCCTGATGGCCTGCGATATCCTGCTGGGCAAGGCGGACGTCGCGCAGCTGCCCATTGCGTATTCGCCTTCCTTCACGCAGGTCGTCAACACCGGCATGTGCGAATTCCTCGGCGTCGCCGTTCCCCAGGGCTGCCAACCCATCGGGGAGTAACCACCCACCGGAAGCCAGCCTGACGGTCCCGGCAGCAGCACACTGCCGCGATCCACGGGGCTTCAAAATACAAAACAGCAATGTAGAATGGAGGAACCCCAAATGAAGAAGCTGTTTGCAATCCTGACCGCTGTCCTGATGTGCCTGACCATGTCCGTTCCCGCCCTGGCCGACGATACCTACACCATCGGTATCTGCCAGCTGGTGCAGCATCCCGCGCTGGACGCTGCGACCCAGGGCTTCATGGATACCCTGACCGCCAAGCTGGGCGACAAGGTCAAGTTCGATCTGCAGAATGCCTCCGGCGACTCCGCCACCTGTATCACCATCATCAACTCCTTTATCGCCTCCGACGTTGACCTGATCATGGCCAACGCCACCCCCGCCCTGCAGGCCGCCTACGCCGGCACCGAGGATATCCCGATCCTGGGTACCTCCGTCACCGACTATGCCACCGCGCTGGACATGGACGACTGGACCGGCGTGACCGGCGTGAACATCTCCGGCACCTCCGACCTGGCGCCCCTGGCGGATCAGGCCGCGATGCTCAAGGAGCTCTTCCCCGACGCCAAGGAAGTCGGCCTGCTGTACTGCTCCGCCGAGGCCAACTCCGTGTACCAGGTGGAAGTCATCACCGGCTACCTGACCGAGATGGGCTACAACTGCACCAACTACGCCTTCGCTGACTCCAACGACGTTTCCTCCGTGGCCATGAACGCCTGCGCCACCAGCGACGTCATCTACATCCCCACCGACAACA
The DNA here is from genome assembly GCA_015056155.1 of Clostridiales bacterium. Taxonomy (GTDB): domain Bacteria; phylum Bacillota; class Clostridia; order Christensenellales; family Aristaeellaceae; genus UBA11524. The sequence continues at coordinate 24,855 of SVGU01000027.1, read as the reverse complement.
CCGCCGCTTCCTGCACCGAGGCGATCCGCAACGTGGTCGAGCCCGAGGGCGTGCCGGTCATCGCCGGTGAAGAGGGCATCTGCTCCGGCTGTGGCGTGGCTACCCTGTCCATCAGCTACTACGATCTGGGCTGCGCCACGGGCGAAATGGCCTACGAGATCCTGGTGAACGGCGCCGACGTGGCCACGATGGCCATCCGCTTCGCTCCCAACGTCACCAAGAAGTACAACGCCGAGCTGTGCGAGATCCTGAAGGTCGCGATCCCCGAGGATTACGTGGCCATCAACTGATAACTCACCCTGCAGGAGGGGAGGCAGAAATGCCTCCCTTCCTCCGCATACTGTCTGGAGGAAGCAACCGTGAATTTGGCGACTCTGCTTAACGCAATGCCCGGCGCTGTCGCGCAGGGTATGATCTGGGGCATCATGGCCATCGGCCTGTACATCACCTACAATGTCCTGAACTTTTCCGATCTGACCGTCGACGGCACCATGGCGACCGGCGGCGCGGTGTGCATCATGCTGATGATCGCGGGCGTCAATGTCTGGATTGCGCTGCTGTGCGCGATCATCGCCGGCATGCTGGCGGGCCTGGTGACAGGTCTGTTCCACACAGCGATGGGCATCCCCGGGATCCTGTCCGGCATCCTGACCCAGCTGTCCCTGTATTCGATCAATCTGGTCATCATGGGCGGCAAGGCGAATCAGGCGGTCAACATCCGGAAGTATGACCTGATCGTGTCCTCGCGTTATGTCAGAGAGCTGTCCCTGCAAAACCCGATCTTCATCACGCTGATCGTGGTGGTGGTGCTGATCGCGGTGCTGTACTGGTTCTTCGGCCGCGAGGTAGGCGCTGCGCTGCGCTCCACCGGCGCGAACGAGGCCATGTCCCGCGCGCAGGGCCTGAACACCAACCTGTACAAGATCCTCGGCCTGATGGTCTCCAACGGCATCGTCGCCCTGGCCTCTGCGATGTACTCCCACTATCAGGGCTTCGTGGACGTCAACATGGGCCGCGGCGCCATCGTCATCGGCCTGGCCGCGATCATCATCAGCAATGTCATCTTCGGCAAGCTCTTCACGAACTTCGCCGCCAAGCTCTTTGCGGTGGTCATCGGCGCCGTGCTGTACTATGTCGTCATCCAGGTGGTCCTGTGGCTGGGTCTGGACACCAACCTGCTCAAGCTCCTGTCTGCGCTGGTGGTGGCAATGTTCCTGGCGCTTCCCTACTGGAAGGGAAAGATCCATCTGAAGAAGGGAGGCCACAGCCATGCTTGACCTGATCAACGTCCGGAAGACCTTCAACCCCCGCACGGTCAATGAAAAGGTCGCGCTGAACGGCGTCAACCTCCACCTGAACGACGGCGATTTCGTCACCGTCATCGGCGGCAACGGCGCGGGCAAATCGACCACGCTGAACGCCATCGCCGGCGTATGGCCGGTGGACGAGGGGCAGATCATCATCGACGGGCAGGACATCACCCACCTGTCGGAGCACCGCCGGGCGTTCATGCTGGGCCGCGTGTTCCAGGACCCCATGACCGGCACCGCCGCCACCATGCAGATCGAGGAGAACCTCGCCCTAGCTGCCCGCCGCGGTCAGCGCAGGACCCTGCGGGCCGGCATCACCCGCGCCGAGCGCGAGGAATACCGCGAGAAGCTGGCGACCCTGGGCCTTGGTCTGGAGGACCGCATGACCAGCAAGGTCGGCCTGCTCTCCGGCGGCCAGCGTCAGGCGCTGACCCTGCTGATGGCGACGCTGAAGAAGCCCCGGCTGCTCCTGCTGGACGAGCACACCGCCGCGCTGGACCCCCGCACGGCCGAAAAGGTGCTGACCCTCTCCCGGCAGATCATCGAGGAGAACAACCTGATGACCATGATGGTCACTCACAACATGCGCGACGCCATCGCCTACGGCAACCGGCTGATCATGATGCATGAGGGCAAGGTCATTCTGGACATCGCGGGCGAGGAGAAGAAGAAGCTCACGGTGGAGAACCTGCTGGAGCAGTTCGCCCGGGTCAGCGGCGACGAGTTCGCCAACGACCGCGCGCTGCTCTCCTGATGCAGGCGCATTCCATTCACCCAATAGCAAAAGCGGACACCCTGTGGCTCAGCCATGGAGTGTCCGCTTATTTGTGGGCGGCGGGGAAGAAAACCGTAGTCCACACTCAATTCATAATTCCTGATTCTTCCCTTGCGGTCAGCCACCAGACAGCCTGCCATAAGATAAGATAAGGGTGGACCATCTATCAGGAAAGCTCGCGGGGAGCTGGATCTTCGGGCGGATCGGAGGTCTGGACAGAGACGACGGCGGGCGGGACGGGCGCGAGGAGATCGGCGGGGGTCAGGTCGCCGGCAAGACCGGGGATGCTGGTCATGAGCATCGCGGCGACGATCGCAGCGTCGGCCAGCTTGCGGATCTTCATGGGGCCTCCTTTCTGCATCCGGCGTTCTTCCCGGCTGCAGGATCAGCATACCGCGCCTCCGTGTCGCCAGAATGAAATGATGATGAAGCGAAGATGAATTTTCCGCTTCTCATCCGGGGACAGATATGCTATCATGGAGGCAGGAAAATCTGCGTGATGCGAAAGGAAGAATGGCGATGAAAAAGCTGCTGATCCTGATGTTGCTGTGTCTGCTGCCGGTTGCCGCGATGGCGCGGGAGGCGTCCGTGGCGGCGCCGGTGTACCCCTATGAATATATGGGAGAGATGGTAGCGGAGCACGAATCGGAGAGCCTTGTGTGGCAGATCGAGAAGTGCAAGGTGGACAAGGCGACGGTCTATGTGACCAAGGTATGGATGGCCGACCCGGGACGGCAGATCGGCAAGGCTGCCTCCGACTGGCGCGAGAACATCAAGAACGCCGCAACCCTTGCGCAGCAGGAGCCGGATGCGTCCCTGATCATCAACGCCAGCGGCTATGTGACGAGGACGTACAAGTGGATCCCGGACAACTATCCGGGCACGAACAGCGATTATTATTTCACGCCCCTGGGGTCGGTGACGGTGACGGACGGCGAGGTCTTCCGCTGCCTGGAGGGCGTGCCGTATTATGGTCTGACGCTGAATACGGACGGACTGCGCCTGCATGTGGGCGACGATCCGCAGGAGGTGCTGGCGCAGAACCCGACCCAGACCTGGTCGTTCTATGTGGAATGCCCGATCATCAGCGACCATACCTCCATCCTGGACCCGGAATGGAAGTTCACCAACTCGAAGGCGATGCGCACCGTGATCGCAAAGATGGACGCCAACAACTACCTCATCCTGACCGTCACGAGCAAGAACACCGGTCTGACCATGGCACGGGTGGTGGAGTTCCTGCAGGAGGAGTTCGACCCCGAATGGGCGTACAATCTGGACGGCGGCCCCTCCAGCGCGCTGATGTACCGGGACGGAAAGGGAAAGCTCCGCACGGTCTGGAAGAACGGGCAGAAGAATGTGGACATCATGACCTTCGCGGAGTTGCCTGAAACGGAGGCGGCCGGCGAATGAAACGGATCATCGGGTGCATCCTGAAGGGGATCGGCGTCCTGCTGCTGGCGGGCGTCGTGCTCACGCTGGCGTTCCGCTTCCTGTACGGGCGGGATCTGCTGGACAGCCCCAACGATATGGACAAATTCGACGAGGTGCAGCTTTCCTGGGAAGATGCCATGGCGGACGGCGCCCTCACCCATGAGGAGATCGCCATCCATTACGCCCCCGTGATCGATCAGGCGGTCAATGTACTGCTGGGCGCGGGCGGGCGCGGCGACTTCATCACCGCGGTCGATTACGACGGCGACTGGTCCTGCCTGAACAACTGGGAAAACCTCGTTTCCGGCGATCTGCGCGCGGTGGTGTACTACTCCGTGCAGGAGACGGACACCCACTACTTTGCCGGCTACTACTTCTATCATCCCCGGGACGATGCAGAGATCTGGCTCGACCGGCATGAGAACGACATGGAGGGCGTGATGCTCGCCATCCCGAAGCAGGACGGAGCCTTCGCCGCCCCGGAATACATGTACACCCAGGGGCACGGCAATGTGTTCTTCTACACCGCCAGCGCGCCGGAGAGCGTGAACATGCTGGAGGGCTCCCGCCACGGCGGACAGCTGCTCCTGACGGGCGGCCGTCCCCACGTCTACATCACCCCCAACGGCACGCTGAAGAACTGCGGCCACAGCGTGGAATCCGCGGCGGAGCACAGCACCTACTGGTCCGTGGGAGAGAGCGGCGTGCGCTATGTTTACGGCGGCGAGGCAAAGAAGCCGCTGTTCTGGAACGGTGCGTTTGATCGCAACCCCTGCGCCTATGCGCTGCGTCCGCTGACGGAGCTGTGGGAGTACCACAACGGTCCCTATGACGGCAGCGGCGTGTTCGGCTCCTACGGCGCCTTCGACGGCGACAACTGGGGCGAGGACCGGGCCAATCCGCCGTGGGCCTGGCGCAACAAGACCAGATACGGCTATGGCGGCTCCTTCCTCACCGATCCCGCGTGGACGATCAACCATGCCGTGTCCGGCGCGGCGCTTTCGGCGGAATATGTCAGCAACCCCTGGGCGGAATGGACGATCCGCGACGTGCATGCCGTGATCCCGGCGATGATCGACGCGTCGCAGGTGACGCTGCACCTGATGCGCGACGGCTGGGAGCTGTCCGACCCGTCGTGGTTCACGCTGGAACAGGAGTCCGCCGGCGTGTACCGGGTGCTGATGGGCAATCAGCGGCAGGACACGCTGTGGCTCGCCGCACCGAAGGGCACCTCCTGGCGCTTTGAGGTGCGCGACGCCGGCGGAAAGGTGCTGACCCTGTGCGCCGTCGGCTTCGACGCGGAATATGCAGCGCCGTGACCCTTGAAGAATTTCCAGCATACCTCCCCTCCGCGCCGGTCAAACTGCCGGTGAGGATGGGAGGTTTTTTGCATGAAAAGGCCGTCAACATTGAAGCGGGCTGCGGGCGTGGTGCTGTCCGCGTTTCTGGCGCTGACGTGGTTTTCGCCCACGCAGCAGGCGCTGCGCAGCATTCCCGGGCGCATCAGTCTCACGCAGGGACAGTCCAGCACGCTGATGCTGGGCGGGCTGACCGCCAGCGGGGAGGCGCTGAGCGTCACGGCGTCGCAGGACGAGCGCCTCGCGTCCACCGGCGCGGTGGATGTCGTCGCCCGGGAGACCGGCGGGACGGAGCTGCTCCTGTCGCTGTTCGGCATCCCCGTTCGCCGCGTGGAGGTGGAGGTGAACCCGGAAAAGCGGCTGATCCCCGGCGGGCAGGCCCTTGGCGTGGCGATGCGCACCGACGGCGTGCTGGTGGTGGGCGTGAGCGATGTGGCGGACGGCATATGTCCGGCGAAGGCCTCCGGGCTCCGCGCGGGCGACGTGATCACCAGCGTTGCCGGGCAGCCCGTCGCCACCGCGGAGCAGCTGACGGAGCTGGTTTCCGCCGCAGGGGCGCAGCCGGTACAGATCGGTTATCTGCGGGAGGGGCAGGCGCAGTCGGCGATGCTTACGCCCCACCGGGACGACGCGACAGGGGCGGTGCGGCTGGGCGCATGGGTGCGGGACAGCACCGCCGGCGTGGGCACGCTGTCCTTCTACGACCCGGACACCGGCCGGTACGCCGCCCTGGGACACGCGATCACCGACGGCGACACGGGCGCGGTGCTGACGGTCAGCAAGGGGCAGGTGCTCCGGGCGAGCATCGTGGCGGTGCAGAAGGGGCGCAAGGGCGCGCCGGGCGAGCTGAAGGGTAGCTTTCTCCGGGAGGCGGAGGTGCTGGGCGACATCCGGCGCAACTCCATCCTGGGCATCTACGGCACGCTGGAGGCGCCCGCGGCCAATCCCCTCTACCCGGACGGACTGCCCATCGGCCTGCGCACGACGGTCCACACCGGCGCCGCGACGATCCTGTCCTCGGTGGACGGAGGCGGCATACAGGAATACGCGGTGGAGATCACCCGGGTGAACCCGCAGAACGCACCGGCACCCAAGAGCATGGTGCTCCGCGTGACGGACGAGCGCCTGCTGGACAAGACCGGCGGCATCGTGCAGGGGATGTCTGGGAGCCCGATCATTCAGGACGGGCGGATCGTCGGGGCGGTGACGCATGTGTTTGTGAGTGACCCCACGCAGGGGTATGGGCTGTATGTGGATTGGATGCTGCAGGAGGTAGAGAAGAGATCGTAAAATAATGGCACATAAATATGTGAAAGCTACGACGCGCATGCGCCGTAGCTTTTTCAAAATCATTGAGGGTACTCTTTTTCGATAAACAAAATATTATGGGCATTAGCATACTCTTTTACGTAGTCCGTATTGCCATAAATCACGAGTATGCTACTGTTTGAAAATGCGTCATCAGCAATAAATTGAATGCTATCGGGAATGTAAATTGCAAGAATGGAGGTGTTGGTAAATGCTTCTGAGTCGATTCTTGTTAGCGATGCGGGTAGAGTTGAAACAGGGATTTCTTCGATATCTTTTAGAATAATATAGTCAGACTTTGCATAGAAGGGAATACCGTTACTATCTGTACCAGACAAATAACAGACCACACAATCACCATATTGTGCACTGAAGGATGCAGTACCTGACAAACTAAGAACAGGTTCCTTGGCCAGTTCAAGTTCGGGTGAAGTATGGTCATGACCAATAGCCCACCATAGATAAGCATTCTCGGGGACTTCAGAAAAACCAGAAAGATTATATTCAACAGTGATGGATTCACCTTTGAAATACTCAGATTTCTCTGGAGATAAGATAAGTGAGTAGTTTGAGTTTGGAGAAAGTGGAAAATCGGCGATAAACCAAAAGTTTTCTCCGGTTATTGTGTCTTGGCCAACTATGAATATGCCTAAATCATCTCCGGCAGGAGCAATTAACTCTATGGTTCCCGCTGAAGAATCAAGTGGTATATGTTCCTGTTTTCCGATGGGGCTTCCAGAATTAAGAACCCATGTCCGGCCAAAAACTTCAGCATAAACATTGGTATAGTTGCCGCTTCCCCCTGTAAGCGCGTAAGAAATGGTTACAGTTTCTCCAACTTCAGCAGTTGCGGGAGTGGTGAAAGAACATGAGACATCATTAGAATCTGCTTTTGCTGAAAGAAAAAAAGTGACAAACGAAAAAAAGATAATACCAAAGAGAGTCGCTAATCGAGATAATTTGTATTTAGTGAACGACATAAGAGAACCTCCAGCGCGATAGCTCATGTTAATGTAAAAAGAGAATACTCTGTTAAAAGTATAGTTCAGTACCTGACGTATGTCAAGATATTTCGGTATCACCGACACACCCATGTGTTTGTGGGGGATCCTCAGCAAGGGTATGGATTGTATATTGATTGGATGTTGCAGGAGGCGGATGCCGTCTGATTCTGTGCGGCAGGTCACAACAGCAGCTTGCGCATTCTCCCTCAGTCGCCTGCGGGCGACAGCTCCCTCCCGGAGGGAGCTGGCAGCCACTTGCGGCTGACTGAGGGAGCACGCGGGTGCGACGCTGCAGTCCAGCGACATGATCATGCAGCATGCACATTTCTGAAAAGGATTGCTTTCGGGAAATTCTCGTGGTATAATATACCTTACACAAAAGGATGTATTAGTTTCTGGGCTGTATAAGAACCGTGAAACAACCATACCAATGGAGTTGCGCCGGAATATAACCGGCAAAGAGAATAGGGAGGAGGTGTGTTCTGTCCGGGATTTCCGCAGACAGGGCATGCCTTTTGCTTTTTGAAGGAGGAATTGCGATGACAAGAATGAATACCCTGACCAAGCTGCTCTGCGCGGTGCTGGTGCTGTGCGGCCTTTTGTGCTGCGCGGGCGCGGCGGGGGCGGAGGGCGACTGCGCCCATGTCTTCACGGACGGCGCATGCACTGCCTGCGGCCTGACCGGCGGCTACTGCGGCGCGTCCACCAACGAGGGCGGCGAGCAGAGCGTCATCTGGACTTTGGCGGATAACCGCCTGGTCATCTCCGGCACGGGCGCGATGGTGGATTCGTACTACGAAGATCTGCCCTGGTGGGATTCGCATCAAACCATCACCGACGTGACCATCGGCGAGGGCGTGACCCACATCGGCAAGTATGCGTTCTACAACTTCCAATCCCTGACGGAGATCGCCATCCCTGCCAGTGTGGAGTCCATTGGCTATGAGGCTTTTGAAAGCAGCACGGTGTCCGGCGTCACCTTTGCCCCGAACAGTCGGCTGACCAGCATCGGCGATTATGCGTTCTACACTGCTTCCTCCCTGAAGCAGATCATCCTTCCCGCCAGCGTGGAGTCCATCGGGGACGGCGCTTTTGCTTCTTGTTCCGCTCTGGAGACCGTTACCTTTGCGGAGGGTAGCAGGCTGACCAGCCTCGGATATATGCCCTTCGATAGCTGCCCTTCCCTGACTGCCATCAGCATCCCGGAGAGTGTCACCGCCTACAAGACCATTGACGGCGTGCTGTATTCTGGCGACGGCACAACTCTCCTGCTGTATCCCAGGGGCAAAACGGATGCAGCTTTCACGACTCCGGAGGGTGTGACCACCATTGCGAAGGAAGCATGCGCCAAAGCCCAATTCAGTTCCCTCACCATTTCTGAGGGTGTGACCACACTCGGAGACATCGCTTTTGCCGGATGTTATGGGCTGCGGTCTGTGAGCCTGCCCAGTACGCTGACCACCATTGGGAATTCCACATTTGAGCAGTGTGATCTCCTGACTGAGATCGCCATTCCTGCCAGCGTAACCAGTATCGGCGATTACGCGTTCGCTTGCTGCTACTGCCTGACCAACCTCACCATCCCTGCCAGCGTGACCAGCATTGGCGACGGAGCGTTCGAGTCCTGCCACAACCTGACCACCGTCAACGCCCCCTGCAACTGGGACGGCAGCCTGTACACCTTCGCGGACACCGTGACGGTGAACGTGCCCGACCACCGCTGGAAGGACGGCGTCTGCGGCGGCTGCGGCGCGATCTGCCCCCACACCTTCGCAGACGGCGCGTGCACGGCCTGCGGCGCTGCCTGTGAGCATCCCGGCTATGAGGATGGCTTCTGCACGCAGTGCGGCGCGATCTGCGCCCACGCCTTCGAAGACGGTGTGTGCACCACCTGCGGCCTGACCGGCGGCTACTGCGGCGCGTCCACCAACGAGGGCGGCGAGCAGAGCGTGACCTGGACTTTGGCGGACAACCACCTGGTCATCTCCGGCACGGGCGCGATGGCGGATTATTCGAACTACGTAGATATGCCCTGGTGTGATTCGCAACAAACCATCACCGACTTGACCATCGGCGAGGGCGTGACCCGCATCGGCAAGCATGTGTTCTACAGCTTCCGTTCCCTGACGGAGATCACCATCCCCGCCAGCGTGGAGTCCATTGGTAATGATGCTTTCGGAAACAGCACGGTGTCAAGCGTCACCTTTGCCCCGAACAGCCGGCTGACCACCATCGACAATTACGCGTTCAGCTATGTTGTCTACCTGAAGCAGATCACCCTTCCCGCCAGCGTGGAGACCATCGGGGACGGGGTATTTGAGAGCTGTGCCGGTCTGGAGACCGTAACTTTTGAGGAGGGCAGCAGGCTGAGCAGCCTCGGATATAGGCCCTTCTCCGACTGCGGTTCCCTGATCGCCATCAGCATCCCGGAGAGCGTCACCGCCTACAAGACCATCGACGGCGTGCTGTATTCCGGCGACGGAACGACCCTCCTGCTCTACCCCGCGGGCAAAACGGATGGAACCTTCACCACTCCGGCGGGCGTGACCACCATTGCCGATGGTGCATTTGCATGGTCTGCGGTTTCTTCCGTCACCCTTTCAGAGGGCGTGACCACGATCGGCAATGGCGCTTTCTCTGGGTGTTCCAGCATGCAGTCCGTGAGCCTGCCCAGCACGCTGACCAGCATCGGCGATTTCGTGTTCGTTTTCTGCGGCGGCCTGACCGAGGTCACCATCCCGGCCAACGTGACCAGCATCGGCAATTCCGCGTTCGATAATTGCTACTCCCTGACCGAGGTCACCATCCCGGCCAGCGTGACCAGCATCGGCAAGTATGCGTTTGCTGAATGCAGCGCCCTGACCACCGTCAACGCCCCCTGCAGCTGGGACGGCAGCCTGTACACCTTCGAGGATACCGTGACGGTCGTCGTGGCTGACCATGCCTTTGCAGACGGCGCGTGCACGGCCTGCGGCGTCACCGGCGGCTACTGCGGCGCGGCTGCCAACGAGGGCGGCGAGCAGAGCGTCGTCTGGACGTACAGGGACGGCACGCTGACCATCACCGGCGACGGCGCGATGGCGGACTACAACAGTCATTTCGACAGGCCTTGGAATAGCTACGCCAGTTCTGTCACCACCCTGCACATCGGCGAGGGCGTGACCCGCATCGGCAGCTGGGCATTACACGACTTCCCCTCCGTGTCGGAGCTTGCCATCCCCGCCAGCGTGACGTCCATTGGCGAAAGTGCTCTCGATCACATTGGTGCGACAAGCATCACCTTTGCTGCGGACAGCCGGCTGACCACCATTGATTCGTATGCCTTCTATAACATGAGCTCCCTGAAGCAGATCACCCTACCCGCCAGCGTGGAAACGCTCGGGAACGAGGTTTTCGGTTCCTGCAAAGCGCTGGAGAGCGTCACCTTTGCAGAGGGCAGCAGGCTGAGCAGCATTGGCGATGACCCATTCAACGCTTGCTATTCCATGACTGCCATCAGCATTCCGGAGAGCGTCACCGCCTACAGGACCGTCGACGGCGTGCTGTATTCCGGCGACGGCACCACCCTCCTGTACTATCCTCAGGGGAAGACGGATGAATCCTTCACGACCCCGGCAGGCGTGACCACCATTGCGGAGAAGGCATTCGTGTTTGCGCAAGTCTCCTCCGTCACCCTTTCCGAGGGCGTGACCACGGTCGAAGCCGGTGCTTTCGACACGTGCGCCCTGGCTTCCGTGAGCCTGCCCGATACGCTGACCACCATCGGCAAATACGCATTTGCGTCTTGTCCGCTGACCGAGGTCACCATCCCTGCCAGTGTGAAGAGCATCGGCGAGGACGCGTTCTTTTACTGCGACGCCCTGACCACCGCCGTCGTTCCCTGCGCGTGGATGGAGACTCCGCTGTACACCTTCGGCGAGGGCGTGGCGCTGGATTACGTGCCCCATGCCTACGATGGAGGCAGAGTCTGTACCCTGTGCGGCTACGAGGCGAAGGCATCGATCGATAATGTCTACTACGACACCTTGCCGGATGCGCTGGCAGCGGTCGGGACAAGCGGCATTGTCCGCATGCTGGCGGACTGTGACGAAGACATCACGATTCCTCAGGGCTTCGAATTGTTCAGCGCCGGAGAATATACCTGTTCCGGCACGGTGGTGAACAATGGCAACATCAATGGTGGCATCTTCACCGGCAAGGTGACCAACAATGGCAGAGTATATGGCGGTACATTCAACGGCGAAGTATCCAATCAGTTTGAGCTCTGTGGCGGTACGTTCAACGGCACCGTGACCAATAACGGCGCGATCATCAATATGGACGAAATGGCCCTCGGCGCTGATTTCGTCCTCATCAACAACGGCACCCTCACCTGCGAGTCTCACATCGACCCCACCGTCGCCAACTGCCAGCACGGCGAAACCTGCCGTCTGTGCGGTGAGTACGGAGAGCCGGATCCCGCCAACCACACGTACCAGAGCAACACCTGCTGCGGCGTGTGCGGCGCGGAAGGCGACAACGTAAAGTGGACGCTGGTGGACGGCACGCTGACCATCACCGGCACGGGCGATATGGCAAGCTATGCGAATGAAACCAGTCGGCCGTGGTATAGCCGCGCTAAGTCCATCACCACTCTGCACATCGACGAGGGCGTGACCAGCATCTGCAAGGATGCGTTCCATGGTTTCAAGAAGCTGACAAGCGTCACCATCCCCGCCAGCGTGAAGACAATGGGCGGCTATGCATTCTATCTCTGCGATGTGCTGGAGAGCGTCACCTTTGCCGAGGGCAGCCAGCTGACCAGTATTGATGTTTACGCATTCGGCCACTGTCCCAAGCTGACGCAGATCACTCTCCCTGCCAGCGCGACGAGCATCGACGGGCCCCGTGTCATGAGTGAAAGCATGACTGACGTCTTTGTCGCTGAGGGCAACACGACCTACAGGGATATTGATGGCGTGCTTTGCTCTGCGGACGGCACGACGCTGCTGTGGTATCCTCGGGGCAGAACCGCTGAGTCCTTCACCACCCCGGCGGGCGTGACCACCATTGGTCGGATGGCCTTTTACAACAATGATAACATCAAATCCGTCACCCTTTCCGAAGGCGTGACCACCATCGGCGAGCAAGCGTTCTTGTTCTGCGATGCACTGGCTGAGATTACCATTCCCGCCAGTGTGACCAGCATCGGCTCGGATGCGTTCTATGGCTGCGACGCCCTGACCACCGTCAACGCCCCCTGCAACTGGGACGGCAGCCTGTACACCTTTGCGGATACCGTGACGGTGAACGTCCCCGAGCACACCGGCGGCACAGCGAACTGCCAGTCCGGCGCGATCTGCGATGCCTGCGGCGAAGCATACGGCGAGCCGGACTACGACGTCCACGCCAACACCGAGGTCGTCTGGGAGTGGAACCCGGATGACGACTACGTCTACGCCTACGCGACCCTGACCTGTTCGGATTGCGACGAAGAGCTCGAAGTCACCTCCGGCGAGGGCGAATTCCTGGGCGAAACCGAGGGGACGGACTGCAAGAACCCTGGCAGCATGAGCTACTCCGCCACGCTGTTCTTCGAGGACGGCACAGATGTCACCGGCACCCACACCGTCACCATCCCCAGCGAGAACCACGTGGGCCCCATGAACAACGGCTTCTGCGCGGCCTGCGGCAGTGCCGAGAAGCCCGAGGTCGATCCCGGCGAGTACGAGGACGAAACCTGGGACGACGTCTACCTCATCTCCAACGCGGGTCAGCTCTACTGGTTCGCCGCGGAGGTCAAAGGCGGCAACAACGGCATCGGCGCGCGCCTGACGGCCAACATCACTGTGCCTGCCTCTGTCAGCAAGGGCGGCAGCATCCCGGATTGGGAGCCCATCGGCCAGGGCTGGACGCCCTACTGCGGCGACTTCAACGGCGGCGGCCACACCATCTCCGGCCTGTACTGCGTGTCGAGCCGCGCCGGCCTCTTCGGCTACACGGATTACTTCTACAACATCCGCAACATCGGCGTGGTGAACGGCACCTTCATCGGCAGCGACTACGCGGGTGCGCTGGTTGGCTACGCATCGAGCAACATCAGCGGCTGCTGGGCCAGCGGCAACACCATTGAGGGTAACTACGCCGGCAGTCTGGTGGGCCAGAACATCGGCACCATCACCGGCAGCCGCGCGACGGGCAACACTGTCAAGGGCGAGCTCGTTGGCGGTCTGGTGGGCTACAACAACAACGGCACGATCAGCCGCAGCTACGGCGCCGGCAACACCGTCACCGGCGACTCCGCCGGCGGTCTGGTGGGCGAGAACTACGGCACGGTCGAGAACAGCTACAGTACCGGCAACTCCGCCGGCTACCTGGTCGGCTACAACGGCGGCCCCATCACCAACTGCTTCACCGACGGCTCCGCCCTCTTCCGCGACAGCTACGGCGACGTGACCAACAGCTACTACGTCGCAGCCTCTGCCACCGACGATGGCGGCAGGACGGCGGCACAGTTCGCCAGCGGCGAGATCGCCTGGCTCCTGCAGAGCACCATTGAGCCCGAGGAGGTCTGGGACGAGGAGACCGGCGAGTGGGTCATGGCTGACGCGCCCCTCATCTGGGGCCAGTCCATCGGCTCCGCCAGCTATCCCGCCCTGGGCGGCCAGCGGGTCTACCAGGTGCTGTCCTGCGACGGCGAGGGCACGGCGTACTCCAACACGGATGAGCAGCAGAAGCACAGCGTCATCAATGATGTGTGCGCCAACTGCGGTCTGTTCTGCCCCCACGACACAGGCAACGGCGGCATCTGCTCCATCTGCGGCGCGACCGTGGAGCGCAGCATGGTGATCCTGCCTGCCTCCCTGACGGCCGTTGAAGCAGAGGCATTCACGGACACGGCGGTGGAAGCGGTCGTGATCCCGTCGGGCTGTACGTCCATTGCGGAGGGCGCATTCAGCGGCTGCGGCAGCCTCAAGGTGATCATCTTCACCTCTGCGGACTGCACCATCGGCGACGGCGCGATCCCTGCGGGCACGGCCATCATTGCCCCTGTGAACGGAACGGTGGAAAACTGGGCTGAGTCCAATGGCCTGACCTTCCTGGCCCGGTAAGCCACGGATACACAGAAACAACGGAATACAAAGCGGCTTGGACGAAATACGCGCAGTATCTCGTCCAAGCCTTTTCGTTGTTGGATGCTGCAGGAGGAGGATGCCGTCTGATTCTGTGCGGCAGGTCACAACAACAGCTCGCGCATTCTCCCTCAGTCGCCTGCGGGCGACAGCTCCCTCCCGGAGGGAGCCAACGAATGCCGCTGCATGTCCCTGTTTTTGCTGCTTGCTCCGACTTGTTGCAAGGGGTGCAGAAAGGCTCCCTCCGGGAGGGAGCTGGCAGCGAGCTTGCTCGCTGACTGAGGGAGCAAGCGGGCGTGACACAATAGCCATGTAACAAGGATATGTATCGTTATCATCGCCACACCCACGTTTTTGTGAGTGACCCCACCCAGGAATATGGGCTGTATGTGGATTGGATACTGCAGGAAACAGAAAGGGCTTATTGAACGCAAAAGTCCCGGACATCGTTTGATGTCAGGGAGGTACAGGGGCCTTATTGCTGTTCGATCAGTTTGGTAACTTCATCCAGCGTCGGTGGATGGAGGGGGAGCGGAAATCTGGAAATCGCAATACCTGAACAGGCGCTGGCAAAACGGACAAGGTCGTCATCTGGCATGTTGTGCAGAAGCGCATAGGTACAGCCAGCCTTGAATGTATCACCTGCGCCAAGGGTACTGCGAACATCTATCCGGAAGGGTGCCATTTGCTTCATGGCTTGCCCTTTGCGGCCATAGAGCATGCTGCCACCGCCGGATGTGATAATGGTCAGGCCCTCGCTTTCCTGTTGCAACAGAGTAAATACAGCTTCTTTTTCCATACCCCGATAATGCTGATGGAGGCATTCGCCGGAAACAACATTTACTGCCGCATGCTGGTGCAGATAGGTATCGTGCGGGGCGTCGATAGTCACGTAGGGGACGCCATGCTTGACGCATAGCTGCGCTGCAAGCGTTGATTCTTCACGGAAGAAAGGATCGATGGCTGCAACCTTGCAGGATGCGATGTCTTTTTCTTGGGGAACGTTCCACCATTTGTTATCTTGTGAAAACAACGTCTGAAACCTGCCCATGGGAGAGCGGACTAATCCGGCAATGACCACATAGTCCATGACGCCTGGATCATCCGGGTCGAAATACAGGGGAGAAAGATCCACAGATTTGTCGTGGTAGAACTCCTTCAGTAGCGGTGCAACAGCGGTGCCGATGTGCGTACCTGCCATGCGAACCGATGCGCCCAAAGAACTGAGCACTGTGGCGGCAGTGCCGGTTTCACCGCCAGGGAGAAAGTATTGCGCATCAATCTCCGAGTATGCATCGGGCTGAAGAAATCCACCGCGAAGCAAAAATGAATGAGTGCCGAGAATCTGGCCAAAAAGGTAAATATCAGAATTCATATGGTCCTCCTGTCTTGCTGTTCGTGTTGTTGTGAACGGACGTGTTGCGCTTAATAATATTATATACTGCCTACCTTGTTATTGCAAGAAAAAGCGGCAGTGTCTACGAATCGTAGAGCAGGCGGCAGTTGGTATCACCGCCACACCCACGTTTTTGTGAGTGACCCCACGCAGGGGTACCAAACCTCACGAGGTTTTCTTTTCCGATGCACTTACCTGACTATCTGGCCTGTCGCCGTGAGGCAACTGAGGAAGTATGCGCGAGCAACACCTATGACCATTTGCAAAAGCTGCAACACAACTCTGCCCAGTTCAAGTGCATCTCTTCCCCGCCATCCCCCCGGCAGGATATCCCTCCCGCGCCACCGAATACTACATGCAGAACACCGCAACTCCGATCAAGCAGGCGCTCATCCGCCGCACTATACTGAAGCAGAGCAGTCAGCAAGGGAGGCTTGCCCATGTACGAATGGCACCGGCAGATCCAGACGATCATCGTGGCGATCGACGAGTGCATCCGCCGCCGGGATGACGAGGCGCTGACCCTACGCAGCCTTGCGCAGCGGCTGGGGTACTCCGATTTTCACATGACGAAGCAGTTCCACCAGATCACCGGACTGTCCCTGCGGCAGTATCTGCGCGCCCGCCGCCTGGCCTTCGCCCTCATCGAGGTGCGGGACACGCAGCGCCGGCTGATCGACGTCGCACTGGACTACGGCTTTTCCTCCCACGAGGCCTTCACGCGCGCCTTCAAGGCCGAATACGGCGTCACCCCCGCCGCCTATCGCAGGCATCCCGTCGCCGTGGCCCTCCGCACGCGCATCAACGCCTATGACCGCTACGCTTTTGGCATGGAGGAGATCGGCATGATTAAGTCATCCGGACAGATCAACGTTTACTTCACGACCATCCCCGCCCACAAGCTCCTGTACATCCGCAACAACGTCAGCAACGGCTACTGGGACTTCTGGCAGCACCACGAAACCGTGCCCGGGCAGGACTGCCACACCATCTGCGGGCTGCTGGACTCCATCCCCGGCAAGCTGGACGACATGGGCTCGGGCGATATTTCCTCCGGCGCCGGGCAGATCATGGCCTACGAGGCTGCGGAGGACGGCGGGCGTTTCCCCTGCTATCCCGTGCCGCGCTACGAGTGCTACGGCTGCCGCCTGCCGGTCGATTATGACGGCCCCGTCCCCGAACAGATGCTCCTGCGCGACGTCCCCGAAGGGGAATACATCGTCTTCGAGCACGGCCCCTTCAATTACGACCAGGAGAACCGCTCCGTCGAATTCGCCATCGACAAGGCCTGGGACGAGTTCAACTGGTCCGCCACCAACTACGAATTCGACGATTCCATGGGCCGCATCTACTACTTCTATCACGACCCCGAGCGCTACTGGAAGGAGCTTTGGCCGGTACGCAGGAAGGGGTGAGGGGGCGGAGGGCGATGAACGGGGGCCTCCGGCGGCCCGGGACTCTGTCCCGGGACCCTGCAAGGGTCTTCGACCCTTGACCCGTTTTGGGGGGTGTTTGTTGTCGGCTTCCTTGCGGGGGTCACGGCGCACGACAGGTGCGCCGCGACGCGCTCGTGCGGCTGCGCCATGCGGAGTTGAGCGCCCGCCGTGCATGGCACGGCGGATCACGGCTGCACCTTTGTGCAGCGTGGGGGCGAAGGCTTCATGCACCTTGTTGTGCGCGCTTTGGCTCGAATCTGTGAGCGGAGCTCACAGAGTTCTCGCGTCGCCCCGACTCGTCTTTCCTTTTGGTGTAGTGGGAGGCGGCCCCCACCTGCGGTGGGGTACGGGACTTACTGCCTCTGATGGGGTGGCGTGCTGTCGCACGCATCCCCCCTCGTACATGCCACCCGCAACGGTGGCGGCAGGCCACGGCACATACCACCATCAAAGGAAGCGGCATGCCGCGGTTCGCCAAGCTGCTGTGCGGCTGCCGCTCAACAAACAAAGGAAAAGATGCGGCGATTATGCAGAGGATCGCTTCCGCTGAAAGCGGAAATTCAGGCGATCCTCTGCATCCAGAGCCGCCAGACTGTGCAGCCGCGCGCGCAACCCGCTAAGGACGCGAGGGGGTCCGGGGGGAAGCGCTTTTTTCGCTTCCCCCCGGCGGCTTTGCGCCGCTTTCGACGGGCGAAAGCGGCCCCCAAGTAACAAAACAGACTAATTCCAAAAGAGAAAGCCGCCTCCTCTCCGCACCACCCACCAATCCAACAAAAAGCAACGGGAACGACCGCCTGTCCAGGGCTGCATCGTTCCCGTATTTTCATGGCTGTTTCCGCAGGTGGTCCAGCTGCCTCTGCATCTCCGGGGACAGCTCCCGCTCTCCCTCCATCAGCGCAAGGAAGCGCGCCAGGTCCTCCGCCGGGCACCACCGCAGCAGCACGCCGATCGTCCCGGACTGCTCCTCCGTCGTGATCTTGTGCGGGTCGATCCCCTCCAGCGCCAGCTTCGCCAGCTGCTGCGCGTCCTCCGCCGGGATATCGCCCGTCTCCGCCAGCCAGCAGGCCGTCTTTCCGAACAGCAGCGCCCGCGACGTCCGGCTCCTGCCCATTCCGGGGATGCCGGGGTCGGTGATCTCCTCCCGCAGCAGTGCGACGATCTCCTCCGGCTCGCAGCCCCGCAGCTCCCGGCAGGCCTGGTCCGCATCCGTCCATGTGCCCGCGTTCTTCGCCGCGATCTCGATCTTCGTCTGGAAGACCTCCTCCGGCAGCAGATACGGCGTCACGCAGCCCAGGATGCACAGGAGCATCAGCCCGGCGATGCCCATGTTGAGCCCGCCGGAGACGCCGCGCTCCGCCATCGGCGCGACGCGCATCAGGCCGTTGTATACGTCATCCTCCGTGCCGTACCAGAAGGACCGCACCTCCCGCTTCAGCTTCCTCCTGCCGCTGCCGGGGACATAAGCCGCCAGCGCCACGATCAGCACGCAGGCGATGAGCCGCATCGCCCCGAAGAGCAGCGCCAGCATCGGAGGCCATACCTCCGCCCGGTTCTGCCCCACAGACCCCAGCGCCGCATACAGCGCCATGGCGCCGAAAAACGCCAGTCCGCCCCAGAACCACGGCCCCTGCCACTTTTTTCTCCACCGGGGCGCGGAATCGTCCAGGCATCTCCTGAGATAGAAGCGGTATTCATCCTCCGTCAGCTCGCGGTCGACGGATACCCGGATCCACCGCAGCACGCCCCGCAGCTGCGGAGCGCTCATATGCAGCCCTGCCGTGCTCTTCGAGCCTTCCACGCTCTCGTCCTTGAACACATAGACCGCCTGCAGGCCGTCCTCCTGCATCTCGAACGCCACGCCCTCGCCGTGGGATCGCTTGTACTGCCAGCCGGGATGGTAACGGCTGTCCCACAACAGGCTCAGCACCTCTGTCAGCGCATCCAGATTCATGCTGGCATCACCTCATCAGTCCGTCCGTCTTTTCCAGCGCCTGCAGGACGCCCTCCGCATCCTTCGGGCCTTCCTCGCCCCACAGCTGCCGGATCTTCATCCGCCGGCCGTAGATCAGCAGCCAGCCCACAAAGCCCAGTGCGGCGCCGCCCAGCATCAGAGCCGGAGGCGCCTCGCCCAGCGGACCGTTGGTGATCCCGACGATCACCATCACCGCCGCGCCCGCCGTCAGCCCCATCAGGAGCCCCCGGCGGAGGGTGCCCTTCCAGTACCGGTCATAGGACTCTGCCAGCATGTTCTGCAGCGCCTGGAGGACCTGTTCGTCATCCTCTGCGTCCGTGCAGCCGCGGACTGCCTGCCGGAAGCCCTCCAGCACCGCCGGGGTCATCCGCACCTCATAGGTCCGCTGACTGTTTTCGTTGTTGATCCGCTTTTGCGCGATCAGCCCTTCTTCGCTGACCGCGACCTCCACCGGATAGGTGTGGCCGTAATCCATCTGATAGTGCAGTTCGCCCGGCTGCCACAGGCAGGTGAGCGCCTCTACGATTGCTTCTCTTCTCATTCTTCCATCTCCTGAAGCTTTGTGCAGATCGTCTCCGCCGATCCATCCTGGAAGAACGCCAGCGCTGCCTTCCGCTTCCGGTGCGGGATTCGGGAGATCGCAAACACCAGTCCGCCCGTCCCGAAGGCGAGCCAGAGGCGGATGGCCATCAGAAACCGGATCAGCCCGGAGTAAGGATTCTTTTCCTCCGCGATCACAATCGCCGTGTTGATCAGCACCGCAATAACGAACCAGCCGATGATCCAGCCCCAGAACCTGTTGTTGCCCGACTGGAAGGACGCAAAAGAGCGCTCGATCGCCCCGAAGAAGCGATCCTCCAGCCGCTCATCGCTGATCTCCGGGTATTTCGCGCGCAGGTACATTCTCGCGCCCCGCGCCTGCGTCTCCGTCATACGCAGCACCCAGCAGCTCTTGAAGTGGGACGGACCGTGCCCATCATTCTCCACATACTGGATGTAGTGCGCCGTCAGGCCGTTGCTGTCCTCCGTACACTCAAGGCCCTCCTCGCTGTGGCTCATCTTGTATTTGATTTCCGTGAAATTTCCGTTCTTCCACAGCGGCGCGATCACCTGAATCAGCTTCTTCACCCATATTCCTCCTTCGTATTGCACCCATATATGACCAATTATACCACATCCCCCTGTGTCGCGCAACCGCCGGCGTTGACACTCCTTGCATCCCTGTGATACAATTCTGACAGAACCATCCTGCGCTGAACGACATATAAGGAGGCATCGTGATGCTGAAAAGATTCATCGCCGCCCTCATGCTGGTGCTGCTGCTCGTTCCCTGCCAGCTTTCCCTCGCCGACGGCCTGACCGCCATCCCCCGCTGGACCAGCAAGCCCTCCAACGAGGACCTGCAGGAGCTGGCCCGGATGCTGGGCAAGGATGCCATCGGCGGCACGGCGGAGATCATCCATTCCGGCAATTTCCGCGAGAGCGCCAGCGAATACTCCCTGAAGGTGGGCGTCGCCATCCCCGGCGAGGTCTACGAGATCACCGACTATTACCTCAACGGCAACGGCCGCAGCTGGATCGAGATCGACTGGGACGGCTATGAGGTCTGGGTCAGCGCCTCGCTGGTCCAGGTGGACGCCAGCAACGCGCTGGACGCCCGGCAGGTCAACGCCTACACCCTCATCGGCACCTCCATCACCATCAACGCCCGCAGTGCCCGGGCCCGCAGCGGCGCCGGCACGGAATACTACACCGTCGGGTATGTGTACGGCAAGGAGCGCTATGTCGTCCTGGACACGGACGTATCCGACGCGCACAAGATCTGGTACCAGATCCGCGTGGACGGCCGCCTCGGCTGGATCTCCTCGGGCATCGCGAAGAACGACAGCGTGTACGTCTCCACCCCCTACATCAGCGGCGGGAGCAGCAGCTCCTCCTCCGGCAGCAGCTCCTCCTCCCGGACGCCCTCCTCGGGCAGCTACAAGCCCTATCCCGTCGGGCAGACCTGCGCCATCATCGCCCAGAGCGCCAACGCCCGCAGCGCCGCCGGCACCTCCTACCCCATCGTCGCCTACGTGCAGCGCTATGAGCGCTACGAGATCCTCGACGTGGACACCGCCGCCAACGGCAAGCAGTGGTACCAGATCCGCGTCGACGGCGTCTACTGCTGGATCTCCTCCGGCGTGGCGGAGGTGCGGTGATCCTGCAGCCCCAACCATTGTATGGTATGGGGCTTTTTCCTTGCATTTGGCGCACTATCGTGCTATAATACAGGAAATATTTGTATGCAAAAGGAAGTGAATGACATGTCCGACTCCACCCGCGGCAGCGGAAAATACCGCACCGACAGCGGCATACCAAACAAGCCACACCACATCAGCATTCCGTTGTGGCTGTTCATCGTGCTGCTTCTGGCGATCTGCGCCACTGCCGCATACCTTCTGCTGAGCAACGAAGCCTTTGCTACCTTCGGGGACAAAAGCAGCCGCAATGTGCAGGAACTGCAGCTTCAGTTGCAAAAGCTGGGGTACTATCAGGGAAGCCTGACAGGCGACTTTGATGCGGAGACTTACTATGCCTATGAGGATTACTGTAACGATCATAAGCTGACACCAAGCCACGGCCGTAATGGTGCATTGATCGTGACACTGGACGAACTGACCGCACTTGCTGCATGCACACCTGTGGTCTATGAAACACCAACTTCCACTCCGACCCCAACTCCTACATCAGCTTTCATATCCTCAACGGCTTCTGTGTCTGAACCGTCTCCCACACTGACTCCGACTCCGACTCCAACACCAACACCGACTCCAACACCAACACCGACTCCAACACCAACACCGACTCCGACACCAACACCGACTCCGACTCCAACACCGACACCGACTCCAACACCGACTCCAACACCAACACCGACTCCGACTCCCAATCTTGACACCTCTACCCGTGGAGACGAAAGCGACACCTCTGTACCAGCAGCCCCTGCGCCTGAACCTACGGTATTCCTGTTCAAATCCATTGATTATGTTGGTACGGGTGTTAAGCTTACATGGAATCCCGTTCCCGGGGCAAAGAAATACACCATCAATCACATGGACAAAACCAACAACAAGACTGTCTCCCCTACAACGATTGCAACTACAACCACAACAACATACCAAGATGCAAGCGTGTATTCCAGACAATCTACCTCATATCGTATTGATGCACACGATCAAAATGATGTGGTCATTGGTGTATCCGAGATAAGAGTTGTTACACTATTCTCGATCACCTCAGTCAATTTTAATGGCTCCGGGGTTAGCCTTTCATGGAACTCTGTATCCAAAGCCAAAGAGTATGCTGTCTACAGAGCTAAAGGTAAGGGGAGCGAATCAAGTTCCATGGTTTCCATTGGTACAACATCGCACACAACCCATTTGGACACTGGCGCATACATCAATTACTTTAATTCCTATCGTGTTGTAGCATTAGATGAAAAGGAATTCGTCGTTGGCATCTCAGCAGTCGCCGAAACTTACGCAATGTGCGAACATCTCCAGATGGCTTCTCGCGAAACCATCAATGCCACATGCACAAATAACGGAACAATTACATACACCTGTACAAGTTGCGGCTATAGTTTCAATGATACAATCTCTGCCACCGGTCATCGTACTGCTACCAAGCAATTGAAGAGCCCCACCTGTGTAGAAGACGGAGAAAATGCCAGTATCTGTACAATTTGCGGTTATGTTGCAGACTCTTGGCCGATTTCCGCAACCGGGCACTCCTACGATTCGGGCAGTCTAGTCCGGTCTGCATCATGCGAGACCTCCGGCCTCTACATCTATAAATGTCATTGCGGAGATTACTATTATGACGAAACCCCCTCTACTGGTCACGATTATTCACTTGCTGAGATATCGCCTGCGACATGTACATCAAAAGGCTCTCGCATTTACCGGTGTAGCAACTGCGGGAGAACCTATAGTGAAGATTTACCTCTGACTGGCCACAATTATTCATTGATATGGTCTGAAGGACTCGCTTGCGTATGGGGCACCTTCGATCATTATGAATGTACCTACTGTGGAGATATATATGAGGTAGAGACACCTCCGATCAATCATAATTTCGTCTGGTTGGAGGATGGATATGGTTTCAGCGTCTACCAGTGTTCCTATTGCGGAGAATACAAGTATGTAGAATGATATTCAGAAATGATTCTATGAAACCAACTTCCACGCAACTGTAATTCCAAAAGATTTCCCGCTTTACAACCGCCGCCAAACGTGCTATAATCAAGCATCATCACGATGAACGGGAACGCTGTCCCCAAGCCTGACCAGAGAGCCGCGCGGCTGGTGTGAGCGCGGACAGGCTGCGAACGGCCGCTCGCCCGGGAGTGATACCGGTTTTCCGGCGATTGGCGCACGTTACGCGCAAGAGTGGCCTGCCATGCGCAGGCAAGCAGAGTGGTACCGCGAAACATCACGTTTCGTCTTTGCGTTTTTGCAGGGGCGAAACGTTTTTTTGTCCCGCAAAAGCTGTCCATACTCCACCAACCTGACAAGGAGGCAATCCCCATGGAATTCAAGCCCTACAACCCGGCAGAGATCGAGCCGAAATGGCAGAAGCACTGGGACGACAACCAGACCTTCGCCGCCACCAATGACTACTCCAAGCCCAAGTTCTACGGCCTGATCGAGTTCCCCTACCCCAGCGGAAACGGCCTGCACGTGGGCCATCCCCGCTCCAACACGGCCATGGACATCATCTCCCGCAAGCGCCGCATGGAGGGCTGCAACGTCCTGTTCCCCATCGGCTGGGACGCCTTCGGCCTGCCCACAGAGAACTTCGCCATCAAGAACAACATCCACCCTGCCATCGTCACCAAGCAGAACGTGGATCACTTCCGCGCGCAGCTCAAGCGCCTGGGCTTCTCCTTCGATTACAGCCGTGAGGTGGACACCACCGATCCCAACTACTACAAGTGGACCCAGTGGATCTTCCTGAAGCTGTTCGAGAAGGGCATGGTCTTCCGTGACAAAACCCTGGTCAACTACTGCCCCACCTGCAAGGTCGTCCTGTCCAACGAGGACAGCCAGGGCGGCAAGTGCGACGTGTGCCATGGCGACGTCATCCAGCTGCCCAAGGACGTGTGGTATCTGCGCATCACCAAGTATGCCGATAAGCTCCTCGAGGGCCTGAAGTCCGTCGAGTACCCCGAGAACATCGCCCAGCAGCAGGTCAACTGGATCGGCAAGTCCACCGGCGCGTTCGTGAACTTCGCCGTGACGAACACCGATGAGAAGCTTCAGATTTACACCACCCGCCCCGATACCCTCTTCGGCGTGACGTTCATGGTCATGGCGCCCGAGCATCCCATGATCGACAAGTATGCCGATAAGATCGCCAACATGGACGCGATCGTCGCCTACCGCGAGGAGTGCGCGAAGAAGACCGAGTTCGAGCGCACCCAGCTGGTGAAGGACAAGACCGGCCTGCGCATCGAGGGCCTGAACGGCGTGAACCCCCTGACCGGCAAGGAAGTGCCGATCTTCATCTCCGACTACGTCATGATGGGCTACGGCACCGGCGCGATCATGGCCGTTCCCGCCCACGACCAGCGCGACTGGGAGTTCGCCAAGAAGTTCGGCGTGGACATCATCGAGGTCATCAAGGGCGGCGACATCGAGAAGGAAGCCTACACCGGCGACGGCGAGATGGTCAACTCCGACTTCCTCAACGGCTGCACCAACAAG
>SVGU01000136.1 GCA_015056155.1 Clostridiales bacterium | reverse complement strand
CCATCATGGAAGAGGCCACCGAGCTGGTCGACCGCATCAAGAACGGCGGCGCCCTGCCCATGTTCACCTCCTGCTCTCCCGGATGGATCAAGTACTGCGAGCACAACTTCCCCGAGCTGATCCCCAACCTGTCCTCCTGCAAGTCCCCCATGCAGATGGAAGGCGCGATCATCAAGTCCTACTGGGCCGAGAAGGCGGGCGTGGATCCCTCCAAGATCGTGTCCGTGGCCGTGATGCCCTGCACCTCCAAGAAGTTCGAGGCCTCCCGTCCCGAGATGGCTCTGAACGGCATGCGTACCGTGGACATCTCCATCACCACCCGTGAGCTGGCCCGCATGATCAAGTCTGCCGGCATCCAGTTCACCCAGCTGCCCGACGAAGAGTGCTTCGACGAGCTGGTGGCTGAGTCTTCCGGTGCCGCTCCCATCTTCGGCGCAACCGGCGGCGTGATGGAAGCTGCTCTGCGTACCGCCGCCGACTGGCTGGAGGGCAAGAGCGTGGAGAACGTGGAGTACAAGGCTCTGCGCGGCATCGAGGGCGTGAAGGAAGCGGAAGTGACCGTTGGCGGCCTGAACCTGAAGGTGGCCATCGCCAACTCCACCAGCGCGGCCAAGAAGCTGATCAAGAAGATCCAGTCCGGCGAGGCGACCTACCACTTCGTGGAAGTCATGGCCTGCCCTGGCGGCTGTGTCAACGGCGGCGGCCAGCCCATCGTGGACGCCTCCACCCGTATGGACGTCGATCCCCGCGTGGCCCGCGCTGCTGGCCTGTACGCCGAGGACGAGGCGAAGACCATCCGCAAGTCCCACGAGAATCCTGACATCATCAAGATCTACGAGGACTTCCTGGGCAAGCCCGGCAGCCACAAGGCTCATGACCTGCTCCACACCACCTATGTGAAGCGCTGAGCGTAAACTGCATTGATTTCCGGAGGGGCCCTGCTGTGACGGCAGGGTCCCTCTTTTGTTCTGTTTTTGTATTGTGCGCCGCGCTGTATTGCCGGAATTGCGGCGAATATGGTATACTATACACCTATCGTCTATGCCAGACGGCACTTTTTCACGAAAGGCGGCTGCCCATGTATCGCATCATGACTGCTGACGAGGCCATCAGCCTGATCCGCGACGGAGACTGCATCTGCGTCAATTCCTTCGTCGGCATTGAGAATCCGGTGGAGCTGCACGAGGCGCTCTACCGCCGTTATCAGCAGACCCATTCCCCGAAGCACCTGACGATCGTGTCCAGCGCCGGCTTTGGCGTGTGGGACGAAAACAAGAACGCCGAGGGCTATATCCGCGCCGGCGCGGTGGATCGCCTGATTTGCGGCCATTTCGGCGCCATGCCCTCCACGAAGAAGATCATTCTGGAAAACCGCTTCGAGGCCTATAACCTGCCGCTGGGCTGCATTTCCCATGCCATCCGCGCGCAGGCGGGCGGTATCCCCGGAGCGCTGTCGAAGGTCGGCCTGGATATCTTCGTCGATCCCCGCCGCGAGGGCCCCGGTATCAACCAGATCTCCACGGACAACTCCTTCGTCAAGGTCGTCGAGGTGGACGGCAAGGAGTTCCTGTACTACAAGCTCCCGAAGATCACCGTCGCCCTCATCAAGGGCACCGCGGCCGACCGCAAGGGCAACATCTCCTTCGACGACATGTACATGTCCGGTGATGCGCTGTCCATCTGCCAGGCGGCGAAGGGCAACAACGGCATCGTCATCGTGCAGGTGGACAAGATCGTGGAGGAGCCGACCCGCCCGCGCAACACGATCATCCCCGGCTGCCTGGTGGACGCGATCGTCGTTGCGGAGCCCGAGGACCGGGACGAGGCCTTCACGGCGCTGACCGGCAGCTTCGAGATCCGCTACGAGGACTGGCACGGCTGGACGGAAAAGCTGGACGCACTGACCCCCTCGACCCGCAGCTCGGGCATCGCGGCGGAGATCATCGGCAAGCGCGCCTCCCGCGAGCTGCGCAAGGAGGACATCGTCAACATCGGCATCGGCATCCCGGAGACGATCTCCCGCTATGCCGAGCAGACCGGCATGCTCGACCACATCACCCTGACGGTAGAGTCCGGCGGCATTGGCGGCTTCCCGGCGTCGGGCAAGGTGTTCGGCGCGATGATCGGCGCGGCGTCCGTGTACGACATGGCGAACCAGTTCGACCTGTACAATTCCGGCGGCCTGGATATCTGCTTCATGGGCGCGCTGGAGGTGGACGGCAAGGGCAATGTCAACGCCCATCGCGGCCCCGGCGCATACGCGGGCATCGGCGGCTTTGCCAACATCACCGCGCAGACCCCGACGGTCGTGTTCTGCCTCACCTTCAACACCAAGGGCCTGGCGGTGCAGCAGGACGAGGAAATGGTGCATATCATCGAGAACGGCTCGGTGCCGAAATTCGTCAATTCCGTGCGGAGCGTCAGCTTCTCTGCCCGCAAGGCAATCGCCAACGGCCAGAAGGTGCTCTATGTGACGGAGCGCTGCGTCTTCATCCTGACGGCGCGGGGTCTGAAGCTGCTGGAGGTCTACCCCGGCGTGGATGTGCAGCGGGATATTCTGGATCTGCTACCCTTTGAGATCGAGCTGTAAGCGCTGATGACACTGCGGCGTGCCAAACAAAAACAAGGTCGCTTTGCCTGACTGGCGAAGCGGCCTTTTTGCATGGAAAAAGGGCTGTGACCGGATGATCACAGCCCTTGGGGTTTGGGTCAGAAGCCACTGGGAAGGCTGGAGGAGCGGCCGACACTGTAAGCGCAGCTCAGCGCCGCGATCTTGTTGAAGATCGTGGAGGAAACCGTGGACTGCAGCCAGAAGGTCACGCTATCGCTGGGGAGGTTGTTGAATGCGTATGTGGTGATGGTGGTGACGCTGCCGGGGATCCAGATCTTCGTCAGGCCGGTGTAGTCAAAGGCGTAGTTGCCGATGCTGGTCACGGAATCGGGGATCACGATCTTCGTCAGGTCCGTGTAGTAGAAGGTGTAGGCAGGGATGGACTTGAGGTTCGGGGAAAGCGTTACGGTCTGCAGGCCGGAGCCGCTGAAGACGCCCATGCCCAGACCGGTGATCGAATCGAGCATGCTGAAGCGGGTCAGGGAGACGCAGTTTAGGAAGGCGTAGCTGCCCAGCCGCTGCAGCTGGTAGGGCGTCGAATCACCACCCATGCGGGTATAGCCGATGGAGGAAAGGGAGGAGCAGTCTGCGAGGGCATAGTCGCCGAGGTCGGTGAGGTGGTTGTTAATGGAGAAGCTGGTCAGTGCGGTACAGCCCCGGAATGCAGATTCGCCGATGATCGTCAGCGTTCGGAGGGGCAGCGTGACGCTGGTCAGCGACGTGCAGGACTGGAAGGCGCAAGCGGCAAGTTCGGTGATGCTGGTATCACGCATGTTGATGCTGGTGATCGCAGAGCCCTGGAAGGTATTGCCGATGTCCGTCACGGGGCAGCCGCTGATGCGCGGGGGCAGCGTGATGGCCTTCAGGGGGCCCTTGTAGGCGGAAATCGTGCAGGCGCCGTCCGCGAGGGTGTAGGTGAAATGGTTGGTGGTGTTGATACCCTTCGACTTTGCATAGGTCTCCGCTGCGGAGGTGGCGCTGCAGTGGATGAAGACGTACTCCAGGCTGTAGAAGGTGTTCGACCGGATGGTCGTCACGCTGTCGGGAATGGTGAGCTCGTGGAAAGAGCCGGCCACGGCGTAGGATTCGATCGTCGTGGCCGTATCGGGAATGACGAAGTCGCCGCTGCCGATGCACCGCAGCACTGTCGTGCCGTCTGTCGTCATGAGCAGGTTGTCCTGCACCTTCATGTGTTCACCGCCGGCAACCGTAATGCTGTCATAGGCGTACAGGAATCTCGCGAGGGCGATGAACTGTTCGGCCGTCATGCTGGCGGGAAGCGTGAGGTTGTCGATGCTGATACCGAAGTTCTGGCTGACGATGACATAGTTGGTCAGGCTTTCCGGCAGGGTCAGGTTGACGACTCCCAGATGGACCGAAGCGAAATCGGTATAGAGGGTCGTGACGCCGGAGCCGAGGTCGAGCGTCGTCAGGTCGCAAACGTAGAATACGTCCGATCCGACCGTACGCAGCGTATCGGGGAAGGTGATGGACGGCTCCATATCGTCGGTCTCGGGGAAGACTTCGACATGGTTGACGCCCTCGATTTTGGTGACGGGGTAGCCGGCGATGTAGGCGGGCACGTTGATCTGCTCCACTTCCATGCTGCCGGT